>NZ_JADEWU010000005.1:0-156988 GCF_015207485.1 Planktothrix mougeotii LEGE 06226 | reverse complement strand
AATGGAGTAGAAAATGTGCTTACTGTGGGGTTGAAAATGTCCCCTTAGAAGTAGAACATATTCACCCCAAATCCCAAGGCGGAACTGACCGAATTTCCAATCTTACTGTTGCTTGTCATGACTGTAATCAAAAGAAAGGAAATCAAGATATTCAAGATTTCCTATCAGGTAAACCTGACTTACTGCCCCGGATTTTGAAACAAGCTAAACAACCGTTAAAAGATGCTACAGCCGTTAATTCAACCCGATGGTTACTGTTTAATCGCTTAAAAGAAACGGGTTTACCTGTTTCAACTGGCTCCGGTGGTTTAACTAAATTCAATCGCACTCGATTAAATCTACCTAAAACCCATTGGCTAGATGCAGCTTGTGTTGGGAAAGTTGAAACTTTAAAGGTGTTAACCAATAAACCTTTATTGATTCTGGCAACAGGACGTGGCACTCGTCAAATGTGTGGTACAGACAAATACGGATTTCCAACACGACATCGCTCACGAATACAGATTCACAAAGGCTTTCAGACGGGCGATATTGTTAAAGCTGTTGTTACTAAAGGTAAGAAAATAGGCTTTTATTTAGGTCGAGTTCTTTGTCGCGCATCTGGCAGTTTTGATCTTGTTACTCCTCATGGAAGAGTAGCAGGAATTAGTCACAAATATTGTCAATCAATTCATAAAAAGGATGGTTATTCTTATGGATTCTAAAAGAACTCAGGCGGTTAAAACCGCTTTTGTCCCGGTTTTCCTCCTCGCTCGCTTATAGACGAGGCTTCCAACCTTCCCATGTTTTTCTTGTGATTAAACTAACATTATTACATCCTCTCCAATCGATTCCTGTCCGCAGTTGGGTCTTTAAAAAGGACAATGTGATTCGGATTGGGCGATCGCTCAAAAATGATGTTGTTCTCTATAGTGCGGTTGTGTCTCGGTATCATGTCGAGATTCGTCGCCAAAGTGAAGATTGGGTTGTTGTGAATCTGGGAACTAATGGAACCTATGTTAATGGACAAGCGGTTCAAGAAGTTCCTTTAGTCGATGGACAAGTGATTCACTTAGCCATATCGGGGCCCAAAATTCTCTTAAATATTCAACCTGATCCAACAGAATTGATTTTTACTGGAGGAATAGAGGTGCATCATTCATCTCAGCAACAGGAACATGAGTCGGAACCTGTGTATTCCGTAGAAGTTTTAACTTCACCTGGAGTTTCCTCTGATCCATTGTTTCCCAATCACACGGAAGAGACAACGGAGGTTGATCTGCGTAAACAATTGATGCTTCCTACCAATTACCCGGTCTAACAGGATACCACAATAACCGAGTCAGTGCGATTCCTGTCATCCCGGCAACGATTGTCCAAACCAGGACTAAACCCAACACATCTCCCAGAAAAAAACTTGTCCCCTGACGTAGAATTCCCCCAAACATCCAACCGATGGGTAATGCTATCCCCCACGACAGTACACTAGCTACGATCCATCGCCAGGGTTTCAAGACTTCGGTGCGTAAGACCCACCATTGTCCAAGGCTTAAACATAGTCCTAATTTAACTCCCTCGATAACACCATAAATAATTCGAGGGGTAAGATTTAAGGTTCGGGGAACCACCCAACCCAAGAGTCCTATTGGAGTGAACGCAATGATTGTCCAGATTAAAACATGGACGAAAATCCATCGCCAACTCTGGGAAATATGGTCTTTGAGAACAAACCATTGAGCCACACTGATAATTAATCCGCCAAGGGCTCCTTCTAAAGCTCCTAAATCGGGTCTTTCTCCAATTTCTATCCAAATTAAACTGACTAAAAATCCCATCCAGGTTACGAATATCCACTGGATGACAAACCCTAGGTCGGTTTCTAAATCCCAATTTTTATAGACCCATTTCATAGAAATTTTATAGCAGGGAACAGGGAACAGGGAACAGGGAACAGTAAGAAGTGAAAGGGTTTCAGCTTTCTATATATCTGATAATTTTAGCTCTTAGGGTTGAAAGCGATCGCTTCTAAAATAATCGAATAAAGGATCATCTTGTTGGTCTAAAACCCAATTAGAAATTAATTCAGCCGTAACCGGAGCCAATAAAATTCCATTGCGATAATGACCAACGGCTAAGGTTAAATTTTCCCAAGAACTCGGCCCTAATATGGGTAATAAATCTGGCGTTTCCGGTCGAAATCCCCACCAAAATTCTTGAAGGGGAAACTCTTTTAAAATCGGATATAATCGCATCGCTCCTGAGAGTAAGGTTTCAATACCATTGGGGGTTAAACCGCAGGTAAATCCCACATCTTCTGATGTCGCTCCAATCACAATTAAACCATCTCGACGGGGGACAATATAAATATTAGAACCGAATAAAACCTGTTTCAAAGGTAAGGATTCAAAACCATCAGGAACTCGGACAGATAACATTTGTCCTTTGCGGGGATAGACGGGAATTGATAATAAGTCTCCAGCCCAAGCTCCCGTTGTTAAAATATAATGATCGGCGTTAAAATTACCTTGATTGGTGATAATTTCTGTTACCTTTTCTGGGGAAGTTACTAAGGTTTTGACTGTGATTTCTTCTATAATTTTAACCCCTAATTCCTGAGCCGCCCTGTACAAGGTTTTGACTAACCCCCGACGGTTATCGACTTGACCATCCTGGGGAAACCACCATCCTCCCACAACGTCATCCCCTAACCCCGGTTGCTGCTGTAAAATTGCTTCTCGTTCAAGCCAGTAACTCGGTGTGTCTGGGGTTTGGGGTAAGATGATACAGTCGGGACGTTCGTAGACGGGGGCTAAAATCCCACAGGGCCAATATCCAGTTTCTAACCCCGTGAGTTCCTCCAGTTTGCGTGTCCAGTCGTTATAGAGGGCGCGACTGCGTAAACATAAGTCTAGCATGGGGCCAGGAGGAATTTGTTCGGCTTGGGGGGCTAACATTCCAGCCCCTACGATACCCGCCGCTTCCTGTTGATTTCGACTTAGAACAGTTACCGTTGCCCCTCGTAATTTTAACTCAACGGCTAGGGATAATCCGATTAAACCGCCTCCGATTAAAATAATTTCATTTTCTGGTTTCATAACGGCTAAATATTGATCTAATTAATTCTATTTTAACAGTTTAGGGTTTCTTTTTTGGTTTAACCGTCACAGAATTTTCACCGTTTAATTGAATAAATTGTTGACGTTTTGGGTCATAAACCCAAGCTTTAATCTTGTTCTCGCCTACAGGAAGAGATTCTCCTGAAAAAACAACTTGCCATCCGGCTCTTGTATAGGATTTCGATTTTAATAATTCAGCAATATCAGGTCTAGCCACTGTAATATAAGCATTGGCAAAAAATGATTTTTGATTGTTATAGGACAGAAAAATAAGATTAGGTTGTTGTTGGGAATCTGGGAGAATTGCCCACCCGCTTAAACTCATTGGCATTTTACGGCGAATGACTAAAGGCTCATTATTGGGTAAAGGATGAAGATAACCATATTTTAAATTAGGGTCAGATACAAAAGGAATTGTTTCAGCAAAAGTTCTTAATTGTAAGGTTTTTAGTCTTTTTACCTCCTGTCTTAAAAAGGCAACATCAGGATAAATTCTGACTAAACAACTGTCTACTGAAGTGTTCAGAAAAGGAGAATCTTCCAGATAATCAATCAGTGTTAAACAGGTTTGACCACTCTTTAAGAAAAAACTTAAATCCGTTGCTTGAATGACTGCATATTCTCCTCTCAATATTGTTAAACTCCCTAAAATACCGACTAACACACCATAAGTTAGGACAGTATTAATTCCCTGATTTTTTAATAATTCTAAAGCAGAAATTTTGAAGCGCACCCAAATCAAACTCAGTTGAAAGATAGCGACCAATAATAGTAAAGTATGAGTAGTAAAGCGAGAACTTTGTAGAATACCATAGTCGGCGCCTAAATAATAACGTCCCTTAGCAATTAGAACACTGGAAAGCAAGCCAAATAACCCAATGGATATCCAAGGAAAAGTGAAAGAATAGAGATGATGATTTTTAATTAATAGTTCATAGAGGAGATAAAAGAAATACCAAAGGATGATCAAACCCAAAACCCAAGACCATTGCAGGGAACCGATTAAGGGAGAAGCAATAATATTAAATAGAAAATGAATTAAAAATAAACTAGGATTTTGAGCTAAATCAGGATTATTTTTAAACGCATCATTTTTTAATGCTTCATCGGGTTGATAACCGAGGAAATAAAGATATACAGAAATTAAAAATAATAAAATCCAAACCAACAGACGCTTTCTTCGTTGAGTCAAACTTCCTTCTAACCCTAAAACACAAGGAATTAAAGCCAACCAAGATGCTAAACCTTGAGCCGAAGAAAAACTAGCAATTCCGCATAAAATAGCCGAGCCAATATATTGCCATTTAGTTGATAAAAACTTAGGGTAAGATAATATTAAACAAGCAGAAATAGTACAAAAATTAATTAAAAATATAGCAACCTGAAATCCCCAAAGCCAATTTTGATATTGAATCCAAGAAAAAAAGACTAAACTGGTTAGCAGGTTTGTTAGATGAAACAAGTTATCTTGTTGCTCAGGGTTTGTAAGTCGGGAGAGTTGATAAAGGCCTAAAAAGGTTAGAATTGCTAGTGAAAAGCTACAAATTAGCTCTGCATAAATATTCCAGTTTGAAGTTAACCCTAGACCTAAAAAAATCAACTTCGGGAAGATTAACCGATGATAATTATGTAAATTAAATAAATCAATAAATTGTAAAGTTCCGCTTTTAAAATTCTCGAATAAACTAGGTAATATCCATTGATCATGATAAGGGACATCCACTCCATAATCAAGAATAAACCAAGCCGTTGCCAAGGGAGGGATTAGATATAAAATAATTAAAGGAATCTGAGCATAAATAGATGATGCACGTAGGTTCATTCGGGATTATCATAAAAACATTGCCAGATTTTAAAGGAAGTAAGCCGGATTGTCAACTATGATTCAACAACTCTTTGTAAATACTGTCTCTGCGTTGTGTTATTCTTTAATTGATCAGCGTTTTCCATCGGATTGTACTCCCCTAAAATTTCCCCATAATTCTGTTGTTAAGTTTGTTTTAGAAGAACAGAATCGAATGCCTGATTATTTACAATTTCCCCTATTTTTATTAACGTTAATTTTTGATTTTTGGGGTTTGCTTCGTCGAGGTTCCTTTTTTCATTGTCAGTCTCCATCTAGTCGTCAACTTCAAGTTAAAGCTTGGAAAAATTCACCCTTCCAAGTTTGTCGAGATGTGATGCGATTTTATGAAAGTCTAGTGGTATTATATTGGCAATCTGATTCAATTCATTTATAAACTGACTTATTATTAATCCTATGCTTCAACCCTCGAAATCTGATTTAAAAGTTGAAATTGCCATCATTGGTTCTGGCCCTGGAGGAGCGATTACCGCCTGTTTATTGGCTGAAGCAGGACGGGATGTTTTATTAATAGAAGAAGGCGACGATTTACCCTTAGAATCCTGTCAACCTTTTTCCGTTGAAGAAATGGTGCAAAAATACCGAAATGGAGGGTTAACCGCAGCCTTTGGTCAACCCAAAATTCAATATGTGGAAGGTCGATGTGTCGGGGGAGGAAGTGAAATTAATAGCGGACTTTATCATCGTACACCCCCAGATATTTTAGAACAATGGCGCACAGAATTTGAAGTAGACGCTTTAACCGAAGTTGATTTAATTCCTCATTTTGAAGCTTGTGAACAAGCGGTTAACGTCTGTTATTTACCGGGGAAAGCTCCAACAGCATCTTTAAAATTACACGAAGGTGCAATACGTTTAGGTTGGCAATCTTTAGAAGTTCCTCGATGGTTTCGTCATGAAGAATCTGATGAAACTTCTGTTCCCAAAGGAACTCGACAATCCATGACAAAAACCTTTATTCCTAGAGCGTTAAAAGCGGGTTGTAAACTCTTAGCAAACACTCGGATTAACAGTCTTCAACAAACGGATAAAACTTGGATTTTAACAGGAACTCGTCAAGGGAATAATATCCCCGAAAATTCGATTAAAATTCAAGCCGAAACCGTATTTGTTTGTTGTGGTGCGATTCAAACTCCAGCCTTATTAAGACGAAGTGGAATTAAAAATAATATTGGTAATTCATTAAGAATGCACCCAACAGTTAAAATAATTGCTCAATTTAATGAGAATATTAACGCCTTAGATATGGGGGTTCCTGTTCATCAAGTCAAAGAATTTTCACCTCGATTTAGTTTCGGATGTTCGATTAGTTCTCTGCCTTATTTATCGGTGGGAATGACTGACCATCCTCAATATACAGAAACCGTTGAAAAACAGTGGCAAAACATGGCAATTTATTATGCTATGATTACTGGGGAAGGTTCGGGTACAGTCAGAAATATTCCCTTTTATCGTGATCCTTTTGTTCGCTATAAACTAACTTCTCAAGATTTAAAAGATTTATCAGAAGCGTTACAAAAATTAGCGTTATTATTGTTTGAAGCAGATGCAAAAATTCTCTATCCTAGTATTTCTAATACTTCTCCCTTGACCCATCCTCAAGATTTAAGTACAATAGCAGAAAAACTTCCTGTCAAACAAACAAATTTAATGACCGTTCATGTTTTTTCCTCCTGTCCAATGGGAGAAAATTTACAAAAATGTGCTGTTAATTCCTTTGGTCAAGTTCATGGATTCAATAATTTATATATTGCGGATGCTAGTTTACTTTGTACCGCACCAGGGGTCAATCCTCAAGGTTCAATTATGACGATCGCTCGTCGAAATGCGTTAAAATTTTTAGATAAACTTTAAGATAATGAACTAAATTAACCCCTTAACTCAGGAGTTTTACAAATGTCATCGCCGGACAAGCTGTTCCAATGGATTATAACCAATTATGAAGTCTTGTGTAATTAATTTGGTTTACCTACTTAATGCGGAATAATAAAATTATGGAATTAAAAACTAACCTTATTTTAGTTACAGGTGCATTAGGGTGGTTAGGAATTCGTTTAGTCGAATCATTGGTTAAAGGATTACCCGATTTTGAACCCCTGAATCAACCTCAAAATAACTTAAAAATTCGGTGTTTAATTTTACCAGAACAAGATGCAACCCTATTGCAAAGAATATCGGATAAAATTGAAATTTATCAAGGAGACTTAAGACACCCTCAAGATTGTGATCGCTTTTGTGAAAATGCCGAAAATGCTATTTTATTTCATACGGCTGGAATTATTCACCCGCAAAAAGTATCAGAATTTTATCAAATTAATGTAGAAGGAACAAAAAATCTATTAAATTCTGCCATTTGTAGGGGTGTAAAACGAGCAATTATTGTCTCTTCAAATTCCCCCTGTGGTTGTAATCCCCATCCTGATCATTTATTCGATGAAATCTCTCCCTATCATCCTTATATGAACTATGGACGTTCAAAAATGCTAATGGAATTAGCGGTTAAAAACTATCAAGAACAGGGAGAAATTGAAACCGTTGTGATTCGTCCCCCTTGGTTTTATGGCCCCCATCAACCTCAACGCCAAACCCTATTTTTTAAAATGATTCGAGATGGAAAAGGGCCGATTGTTGGGGATGGAAATAATCTCCGGTCAATGGCTTATGTTGATAATCTTTGTCAGGGATTATTGTTAGCTGCTATTACAGAAAAAGCCAACGGACAAACCTATTGGATAGCCGATGAATGTCCCTACTCCATGAATGACATTATTGATACCGTTGAACGCTTATTAGAAACAGAATTTCAACAGAATTGTGTTCATAAACGATTAAAATTATCGGGATTAGCCAGTGAAGTTGCTTTAGTTGTTGATGGAACATTACAAGCTCTAGGATTCTATCATCAAAAAATTCATGTTCTCTCAGAAATGAATAAAACCATTGCTTGTTCGGTCGCAAAAGCTCAACGAGAATTAGGGTATCATCCCACAATTTCCTTAGAAGAAGGAATGCGAAGAAGCTTAACCTGGATTTTTGAAAATTATGGAGGATTAGATTAATCATGGTTAGCCATATTGTCGTCACAGAAGGATTAGTTTATCGGGAAGATTTTGCTCAATACTACTTTTTATCAAATTATTTTGAAGCGGTTTTACAACAAGTTTTAAAGCAAGTTCCTGTTGAGGAAAAAGTATTTATTTCTCCGGGTAATTCCTTTGATTGTCCTGAATCAGAAGAACAGTGTGCTGCAAAATATCTTTTACATTATCGTCCTGAACTCCAAGTTATTGTTCCTGAAAATGTTCAAGATCGTCCCTATTTGGATACGTTTGATAATGCTAGATTATTAAGAAAATGGCTAGAAAAACAGGAACAATGGCCTTTAGGAGAAGTGATTTTATATTGTAATCAACCCCATGCTTTACGAAGTCAGTTAATGTTTAAGCTGTGTGGTTATAACGTCCAAGAAGTTATTACTTCTTATCCTGAACTTGCAAATAGAACGATGCCACTACGTCTTATTTATTATCATTATTTACCTGCTAATTTGATTTACGAAGCGATGGCTTTAGTCTATGATTTAATTAAGGTATTTCACTGGATTATTTGTTATAAAAACCTCTATCTATTAAAACCATGATTAAAAAAGGCTACTTCCTAGGAATTTTAATTGTTTCTATTGTTCTGAGTGTTATTATTTACTTTCCGATTATCAATTCTTTTTTTCTATCCGATGATTTTACCTGGATTTATCAAATTCAAACTCAAGGAATATTTGGAGTATGGACAACTGCACCCGATGTTTTTTTTAGACCGATAATTTCCATCCTTTTATTTTTAGATTATCAAATTTGGGGCTTAAATCCTGTAGGTTATCATCTCACTAATATTATCTTTCATGGAATCTGTTGTTTTTTTGTCTATTTGATTTCCTCTCAGCTATTAGTTCATAGTCATTTATCTAAAAAAACAAGCCAATCCATTTCTATAATTGCAGGTTTTTTATTTCTAGTTTTACCCAGCCATGTAGAAGCAGTTACTTGGATTTCTGCACGTTCCGATGTAGTAGCAACTTGTTTTTTTCTAGCCGCCTTCAATAGCTATTTATATTACAAACATAACTCTAATAAGTTCTGGCTACTCAGTTCTTATGTCTGGTTTATATTTGCTTTACTTTCCAAAGAATCAGTCATTATCTATCCTGGATTAATTTTAGGGTATGAAATTTATCAATTTTTTCAAAATAAAAAACCTCTAAAGCAGCTTTATAAGGTGATGATTTTACCAATATTAATGGCTTCTATTTTTCCAATTTATTTAGGAATGAGATATTTAGGATTAAAGCAATTATTAGGTGGATATGGATCTCAAACTCATCTTAATTTTTCTGTCCCAATTATACTCAGGGGACTTGCTAGTAGTCTTAGAATTATCATACCTCCATTACCTCAATCTGGAGAAGTTCAATGGCAATGGTGTTTTCTCATCTTCATCAGTTTAGTTACGATTTTTGTGATTCAATATTTTCGGTTAGGGGGGATTTACCGAGAACAAGCTAAGTTATTACTATTTCTAATTTATGCCTTTTTAATCTCAATGTTTCCCGTGATTAATATTAGAGTTTCACTGGGGGATACACAAGCTGAAAGAATTCTTTATTTACCCTCTGTTTTTTTCGTAATTCTACTGGTATTTATTATCAGTTTTCTGGTTAAAAAGAAACATACTATTATTTTTTTAGCAGTAATTTTTTCAATATTTTTGATAAAGAATATCTATATCGCTAATAAAAATTGGCAGATAGCTAGTCAAATTTCTCATCAGTTGATTAAAAGCATTAATGATCAGAGGGGAAATCAACCGGGATTACTTATTATTAATGTTCCCGATAATTTTAAAGGAGCTTACATTTATAGAAACGGTATTTATCACGCAGCACAACTATTTTCTATTCATAACATTAAGATAAAATTTTTGAATATTGCATCGTTTCACAATCTGCTGAGTCCTGAAAACCAACTCAAAGTTGCAGAAATTGAACCCTATACTTATCAAATTCAATTAGTCGGTGAAGGAATTTATTTTATGAATGTTAGTTTACCTTTAGAACAAACGTTTAAACGAAAAAAATTTACTATTGAAAATTTTGATTTTAAAACTCATCAATCTTATCAAATTAAAATTAAAAACAATATTCCCATTGAGCAAGTTTTCTATTATTCTCAAGGTCAACTTTTACCTGTTCCACACCGCAAGCTAAGTTTAACCTTTACGGATGGGTAAATTTCGTTTATGATACGACAAAACAAATGGTGTTGAGGACAAACAGAACTTTATGAAGCACTTAATTACGGGAGGATCGGGGTTTTTAGGAAATTTAATTGCCCGTCGATTATATGAACGGGGAGAAGACGTTAAAATTTTAGATATTTGGGAAGATCCGACCCGTCCCCCAGAAATTGAATTTATTAACTGTGATATTTGCGATCGCACTGGGGTTGCAAAAGCGATGAAAGATATTGATATTGTCCATCATAATGTGGCTTTAGTTCCCTTAACAAAATCTGGTAATAAATTCTGGGAAGTCAACGTTGAAGGAAGCAAAATCGCCGCCGAAGAAGCGGTAAAAGCCGGAGTCAAAAGTTTTATTCACATGAGTTCTAGTGCTTTATTTGGCGAGGCTGAATGTCCGATTACAAATGATACCCCGACAAAAGCCGTTGAGATTTATGGACGAGCAAAATTAGCTGGAGAATTAGCAGTTAGAGAAATTTGTGATCAAGCGGGTTTACCCTTAATTGTAATTCGTCCTCGGACAATTTTAGGCGAAGGAAGATTAGGAATTTTTCAGATATTATTTGAATGGATTCAAGAAGGAAAAAATGTTTATGTAATTGGGAGTGGGAACGTTAAATTTCAGTTTGTTCATGCTCATGATTTAATGGATGCTTATCTTCTAGCCCTTGATTTAGGTCAACCTGGAATCTATAATGTCGGAACTGATCGCTTTGGCACGTTACGAGAAGGGTTAGAACATTTAATTGAATATGCAGGAACAGAGTCTCAAGTTAAAAGTTTACCCACTGGATTAACCATTGGAACCTTACAACTGTTAGACTGGATGGGGTTAAGTCCTCTCGCCCCTTGGCATTATTTAACCTATCACAAAGAATTTTATTTTGATGTTGATCCTCTGCTAAAACTGGGCTGGAAACCTAAATATTCTAATGATGAAATGTTCCGAGAAAGTTATGATTGGTTTCAAAAGAACTATAATCAACTGCAAGCGGAAAAAGCAGGTTCAGCCCATCGGCGTCCCGTCAAAGAAAAATTACTTTGGGTGTTAAAACAACTCTCCTAACTTAATGGTAGGGTGCGTAAGCGCAGCGCACGCGCCATCTAACATTTTAAGGATGATTAAGAATAATTCAATCTCCTATTCTAATAACAAATCGTGAACAATATCAACTCAGCTAATTGGATTTCATGGAGTTTAGTTTTAATTGCGGCTATGAACACAGGAATTGGCAATTTATTACTCAAAAAGTCTCGACTAGAAGCTCCTGATCCCAGTATACTCACTCTATTATTATCTCCTTGGTTTATGGCAGCAATCCTAGTCTATGGAATTAACTTAATTGTCTTTGCTAAAGCCTTAGATCGCTTACCTGTTTCCATTGCTTATCCTGTCTTTGCTGCTATTGGTTTTAGCTTAGTTGCATTGATGGGAAGCTTATTTTTAGGAGAGCGTGTTGGATTAAATCAAATGATAGGATTAAGCTTTATTGTGGCTGGAATTGTGATTATGTCTCGTTAAAGTCAAAAATACTGTTGAACTCATTAGACTAAACTGTGAGGAGTTAAACCATTCATGAAACCAGCAAATCAAGACCATTATTCGGGTGATTCTACTTCTGTATTAGAGACAATTTCTGAGACGACTGATCCTTTATTTAAACCAACTCCATCTAAAACTATTCCCCCCCTAATTAAACTTCTGCGCCCCCACCAATGGACAAAAAATTTATTCTGTTTAGCCGGACTTTTGTTTGGGGGTAGACTATTACAGCCCCAGAGCATTTGGCTATCAGGATTAACGGTAATTTTTTTCTCAGCAATGGCATCAGCTATTTATATTTTTAATGATATTCAAGATCGAGAACGCGATCGCCTGCATCCGAAAAAAAAGTATCGTCCCCTTGCGAGTGGTCAAGTTTCAGTTAAAATGGGATTCGTGATCGCAATTCCTTTAGCAATCATTTCCCTATGGGGTGCATATTTTTTAGGAGTTCCCACATTAATTTGCATTTTACTTTACGCTATTAACAATATTGCTTATTCTCTAAAATTAAAAAATATACCTTTATTTGATGTTAATTGTATTGCCTTTGGGTTTGTATTAAGGCTATTAGCAGGAATTTATGCGTTAGGAGATATGCCGACGGCTTGGATTGTTTTATGTACCTTTTTTCTAACTTTATTTTTAGGGTTTTCTAAACGGCGTTCTGAACTTTTATCTCTCTTGCATTTTCAAAACCATCAAGACAGTTTAGAGTCTGAAAATCTACCTCAAGAAGATATAAAATCAGCACCGTTAGAACGTTCTTATTTACACTTATTTTATCAACGAGGTAGAAAAAACCAACAACGTCCAGTTCTCTCTCAATACACCTTACCTTATTTAGATTCTCTACTCAATAGCACAGCAACAATGACCATTATGTGCTATGCTTTATTTACAATAACATCAGGTAAAAATCCCTCGTTAGTGATTACCGTTCCGATTGTTTATTATGCCGTAATGCACTATAAATGGTTAGTCACAGTGTTAGCAGAAGGTGAAGAACCCAGCCGAATTTTAATTCAAGATACTACGATTAAATTAAGTTTAATGATTTGGCTAATTTGCTACTTAGCAATCTTGTATTTTAAGATTAATTTATTTCATTAATTTGATAACAGAATGCAACGGAATATCGAAGTTGGTAATCCAAATTTCACCTCGTCTGATTGTCATACTAAATCTTCATGTTTTAGGAGTTTTGCATATTCACTAATGCCGATTTCTGTTGGATTAAATCTTTCATAGCAGTTATTTGCAAGTACAGGGGAAAAGAGGGGCAATCTAAAGTAGCCCATACCTTGCAGGTTGGTTTCGCCCAGATATTTAACACCCACTGACAGGGGCTGGGTTAGCACCAACTATATAGCCATATTTAATATTTCTGCTATAATTGTATGAAATTAATCACTATTAAAGTTCAGCTATAAATGTATGGAAGCTGTAATTGAAACCATTGTAAGTAAGCTGCGTTATTTAGGTAAACCGCAACTAGAAGTTGTTCTTACCTTTGTTGATTTCCTAAATTGGCAGTCAGCACCGAGCCTGTTATCAACAGTAAGTGATTCTGATGCAGAGATCGGCGATCACGAGTTTGAAATACTTTTAGATGAATTGGCTGATGAGTTCATTAAAAACAGGAAAGTAAATGTCCCTACGCTATCGGATTTTGCGGTCAGTCGTGCTGGTATCTATGAGGATCATTCATAGCAATGTTATGCCTTGTGGATACGAATATTTTGCTGCGGTTTGCCGATCAATCCAAATACTATCTCTGAATAATAAAAGTCGATCAGACATTAAAACAAAATTCAAATTCTTAAATAACTGGCTGTAGGACTCAGTGGCAAAAGCACGAGAGTTTGTTTCTGCAAATCTAATTCAATACCCAAAGCTTCTAAGGGGATAACGCCCAATAACGGATCTGCTCCTGCGGGCAATTCTATGCACTCAAAAGTTGCGTCTCTTCCCATTAATGAAATTTTTGCATCTTCAAAAATGCGTGCCGTACCGATACCAGTTGCCGTTGCTACAGGTACTGTTTTCAGAAGTTTTAAACCGAGTTGAGCGATCGCATCCTGCGGCAAGCATAAAGTAGTTGCTCCCGTATCTACCAGCACATCTTTTATTGTAATAGAACGGACTTGATCGGCAGGAATTAGATTATCTTCCGCCTTACCTTGGTCTAGCCGATTTGTGATTGTCAACGTTGTGGTAATTTTTCCCATTGGTTCTTTGATAGTTGATGTCATGATTATATCTCTCGGTAGCATTTTAGATTGATTACAACTTTCACGGAAAAGAGCGATCACGCCCGATTGAACATCATTTTACCATATCTATTGTACCTAGCCTGTAGGGGCGGGTTCGCCTGAATATTTGACACCCATCAACAAATTATAAAAACCCGCCCCTACCCCACCGAAAAATCAACAATTAATTCAATTTAATGGTTATTCAGTGATAGTTATTCGGGTTTATTTGTTGGGTGAGGGCGGGTTTATTAAGGTTATTAGTGGGTGACATAATTGATCGGTGAACCCGCCCCTACAAATTGTATTGAATAGCGATCGCCCTTAAACCAACTCTACATCACACACACCGTTAATGTCGAATCTACCAGTTAATCCACCATCAAGACCAAAATTTGTGAAATTTGCAATAGAATTTAAGTCACGACTGCCACTTCTAGCTGAAACACTCACGTATTGACCTGATGTAAAACAGTCCCCAAAAGCGTTTGGCTTGTTTCGTATCCCAAAACTTATCGTTCCACTGGAAGATGAAACGGGAATGATTTTGGTTTGTGTTCCACTTCTTGTATTAAGTTCTACGAGAAAATTGTCTATGTCATTTTGTGGATCGCAGTATGTCATTGTGTATTGTGCCGTTTGTCCGTAGGGGATGCGGTCAGGGATGAGTTCTACTTTAATGTCTGAACCTCCTCCTGGCAAACAAGTTGGTTCTGGTTCAGGAGTAGTCGCAGGTTTATCACAAAAGTCAAATGGCTTACCCGTCTTGTCAGTAAGCCACTTTCGGAACTGAGGCAAAAAGTCTAATTTAGAGGCTGTTGGCTCCTTTTCCCGAAATGAATCAATGAGCATAGCACCAGAATACCTGATCTCGTTTATTTGTTTGTAATCTGGTTGGGCTAATTCCTCCAGGTCGCCAGACCTCTTAACTACCTGTCCAAACAAATCACTAATCGCACTCAAACCTAAATCCATATCACTACCCGTAAGCAATATACAACTGTACTTAACGACTTTAAGTGAAATAGCCACTGCCTCCGCTGCTCCGGCAGCAAGTTCAAGGGGAAGAAATACTACACCACCAACTGCCAACCCAAGAGCAACTGTATCAATCACTTTACCCAGGTCGTTAACTTTCATGCAAAAGTCTTTAACCGAATCACAAGCTTTCGCAAAATCTGGCCCAACTGGGGGAGGAGTAACTGGTGGCTCAGGATTAGGAGGTACGGTCGGCTCAATTGGCAGAGGAAAAGTTACAGTATCAAAAATCTGACCATCTTTGATCCGCGATATAACACCTTGATCCGGCTTTCCAGGTTCTTGACTCTTTTGATTCTCAACTCGTACAGTTTCATTAGAGCCTTCAAGAGTGATATCCGCCTGTGTACCATCTCGATTGAAAAGCGTTGTACTACCACGAACACCCGTTGTAGGATTGGGTACAAATATAACTGATTCTACGAAACGTCCGTCAGCATCATCTTGAAAAATAACTGTATATTTGCTACCATCACTCGCCGGAAATTCCATCTGAAATCTATTTTCAGATAGCTTTGTTACTTCTGGTAAATCAATTGTCGCTACATCTTCAGGACGCTCTCCTTCCACATCATAAGGTCTGAATCGACCTCTTAAATCCTCTGGTGCGACTCCCAAAACTGTACCTAACAAAGTCCCTGTTGCAGCCACTTTAATATCCACAGCCGAACCACCAGAAGGCTGCACTTTCGACTCCAAAATAACATCAGATTCCCGAAGATTTGTACTAAGTCCGATGAAATCAATTGTTCTTTGAAAGTCGGTAATTAAATCAAAAGTAGGAGAGCCTAAAGCCTCCTCATGGCGCAGAAAAAACACATCTTGACCCGCACCACCAGTCAAAGTATCATTGCCAAAATCGCCGATTACTAAGTCATCCCCATCTTCCCCATTGACAATATCGTTACCGCGACCACCCCGCAAAAAGTCGTTTCCGCCTGCACCTAAAATTACGTCATCACCCATATTTCCATTGACACCATCAGCACTTTCACCACCCTGCAAAGTGTCTGCACCATCACCGCCAAGGAGACCATTTTGACCCGCACCGCCACTCAGAAAATCGTTGCCCGCACCACCGTAGAACAAATCAGCACCACCGAGGCCCTCAATTCTGTCATCCCCTTCATCGCCATAGACGATATCCCCAGATTCCGAACCCGTAATCGAATCCGCACCGCCTAAACCCCGCAAACCGCCCAATAGAGTATCGAGCAAGCCAAGGGGAATCGTAAATGTGTCGCTTCCCTCGGTTAAAATATATGCACTACCATCGCTCGAAAGTGAGCCACCACCGACTTGAGAAGCCGATCGCCTGATATTCGCAGCAGAACTGGGGAGAAATTCACTTCCTGTGTTAGCATTTAATATCTCTTGCGTGACAGAGCCTTCTAGCGTATCGTTACTCCCAAAGTTAAGGATACTCTGGACATTCTGAGCATTCGATACCGCTTCGACCGTCGGGGCTTTTTTGAAGGGACAGCCGCAATCCTCCTGACTTTCTGCACTGCTACCATTCAGTAAGTCATTGTTCTTTTCTAACAAAGCTAAATTGTCAGGCATTGTGTCTCACTTTCGCTCAGATAAATTTGTGACTACTATACCTGACCTTGATTGCATTTGTCTTGACCAAAAAAGCCTGAAAAAGCCTGAAAAAGCCCGAAGTTTTACACAATTTTATTTTTCCTTGACTCAACATAAGCTCCCCAAGGAGGATCGCCCGTTGCAAGCCGTCCCTGACGAAAACGAACTGCTGAAATTGGTCGATTGCCTGATCTTCGAGAAAACGGGCAAACATCTCAACACGCTACAACAGCTAGTGTTTCAGGGAATGTATGATGGCAAAACCTACGAAGCGATAGCCCGTGACACCCGCTACACTACCAAATATGTCCGAGAAGTCGGCTACAAGTTACTCAAAACTCTCTCGGTAGTTATGGATGAAGATATGCAAAAAGGTAATCTCAAAGCTGCTATAGATCGCAGAAATATTAGCAATAATTCAAACTTCGGCAGAGATTATATTCAATATGTCGAATACGTCCACACCCTCAACCTCAACCCCTGTCTTTCTCCGCCTAGCGACTCTGACAATAATGATCCTACTGACTCCAGATTCAAAACTCAGATCGAACGTCTCGAAATTGATGTCGCTGATGTCGTTTGCAAATTGCACAGTCAAGGTATCGAACTATGCCAAATTGCTCAATTGCTTGGTCTTCCCGATGTGGTGATCGAAACAATATTGCGTGAATTATAATAGGTAAAATACTTCTTTTCACGGATTTAAGCGGATGACGCAGATTAACACAGATTAAAATCCGTGAAATCCTCTTAAATCCGTGATCCCCATTACCCATTACCTATTATTTAACGTAGACGTTTTTCTTCTTCTCTACGTCTGCGATCGCGCCATTCGGCGAGGGTTAAATAAATTACACCCCCAGTAAAAATAATCAGCAGAGAGAACGCAACCAATACCAAAATATCAACAATTGTCAACTGTTGTAAAATTTCCATAGGTCAATTCAAAAAGCAGTTTTTATCTATTTTAATTCAAAATGTAGGAGAGATGACATCAATTCAATGATCATCACCCCTCCTACAACCCAAAAACCCAGTTTCTATCAAAAGCTTAATTTTCAGCAACAAGATTATAGCAGAAACCGAGTTTTTACCGTTTAAACCGCAGGTAACTCATCTAAAATGGTAAACCGAACATGATTAATGGCTAAGGTTCCCACAGAGACTTTTTCTCGGTCAACATCAACGCCTTGATTTGTTAATCGTTGAAAGCGGATTCCTTTGCCAATTTCAATATGATACCAAGCTAATCCCATAAAAAACCGCAAAGGATAGGGCCCTCCTTCTTGAATATCATCAGGGTTAGATTCCATGGGAACCCAACCGAAACCCGGAATATAAAATTCCAACCAAACGTGATTATATTCCGGTTCTAAAGACACCCCTCGACGGTCAGCAAATTGCGGACATTTATACCGTCCAATGGTGCGACAAGCAATGCCATTTAATCGGGCTAAAGCTAATAAAACCCCCACATATTCCCCACAGGAACCCACCCCTCGTTTCAAAACCACATCAGGATTTTCAATCTTAGAAGTCAGACTATAGGATAACTGATCATAAACATAATTGCGAATACTTAAAAGTTGCCGTAAAAAATTTGTTTCATGGCGAATTGCAGCTTGGGCGGCTTCTTGAACAATAGCCGTATTCATGGCTAAATGATCATCATCGACTAAATATTTTTTGGGGAAATCCGGTGACAGAGGCGGAATATTTTCCACCTGACGAGGATTAATTTGATATTTAATACTTCTAACTTCCAACACAGCTTTCCAACCAAAAATTAAACGTTCTGTTGAAGTTAACGGATTAAATCTGAAAACCGCGACTTTTTCCCCCTCTTCAATTTCTTCCCTAAAGGGAATCCCAATATAAGACACTTCCACAACTTTTTGCCGTTTCGTATTAGACGGTAAGGCAATTCGCCATTCCAAATCTTCAATATAAACCGCATCTAACGGTTCTAACTCTTCTACATAAGACATCTCGATCAAATAGCCATTAGATGTGGCATAATGCTCAGATTCATTATAATAGAAAGATAAGGGATGAATAAACGTTCGATCGCGTCTTGCTAATTCAAATTGTTCATAGGAACTGGGATTATCTCGAATATAAAGCTCATCCCCAGCATAGGCAACATAAAGAACTTCCTCACCCGTTTCAGGATCAGTATAAAAGGTTAATCCTGTGGGAGATTCAAAGGGCGTTAATACACTAAATCGCGTTTCTCCCGTTCCCCGTTCTAAACAATATACCGTTTGTTCTTCTCGATCACAAACCCATAATTCCTCATTTTTAATCGTGATATTTTCTACTCCAATTCCTGGGGAATGAAAGCGTGTAATTTCCTTTCGGGTATTGCGATTATAAACTAAAATAGAAGCTAGTCGATCACAAGCTAAATAAAGGGTAGATTCCCAAACCGCAATTCCGGTGACAGCATCAGGTAATTCCAAAAACAATTTAGGCTCAAGATTAACAATAGAATTCCCTGCAATCACCTGGGGAGCATAATAAACTTCTCGACCGCGAGTAAACCACAACGTATTATCCCAAAAAGCTAAACCTGTAACATCTCTAAATGCTAACGTTAAATCAGGATTAACCACCGTTGCATTATCGGTTTTGGGGTCAATTTTAAGTAAAAATCCCCGTAAGGTATCAACGGCAAATAAGGAATTTTCTACCCCAATTAACCCATATAAAGCAGAAACCCCCATCGGTCGAATTGTTCGGGGTTTAAAACCCGTATTGTACCCCAAAGTTGGTGAGTTAAGATTCATAGAAATTGTCATGGTGATAAAATAGCGATCTTCAGTGCGTGTATGAGGTCAAACTTCAGATTAACCATCGGAAACAAAACCAAGCCTTTCCTCAAATCCGATTTCACCTCAAACATTTAAGATTAAGCACAGATTTTGACAACTTTCGCAGGAACATTGGATACAATAGTTCTGTCAAGAAATGCTACTCTGCTAATCGGTGAGCTTCATTGATTATGGCTAGGCCAATGTTTTTCCTCCACCGTGCAACACTTGGACTAACGTTACTGTTGCCAATCATTTTGGGCAATAGTTTAATTGTACCTATCGCCCATTCAGCATCTTTACCTCCTATTGAGGGAGATGGACAGCAGGGAATCACTCGCCGACAGGGGGACAGGGCTCAGAACTCTGAACCCTCCTCGCCCACGGGTCATTCACCCTTTACGAATTGGAATGCCTTTACCCCACCCCAACGGGGTGTACCGGGGCGTCGGGAAGGGGGTGGAACTCGGGGTGGAGATTGTCCCAGTCCAGTGACTGCCTTAATTCCAGAGTCTACAATGGGGCGCACAGCGTCGAAGCAACCTGCCTTTTTTCTTTATATTCCAGGGACACTCGATCAAAAGGTAACTGAATTTGAAATTACTGATGAAACCGATAAAACCCTCTATAAAACCACCTTTTCCCTCAATATTGATCGCCCTGGAATTGTGGGAATTCAATGGTCTCCTAACTCTAAATTTATTACTTTAGAAGACAATAAAAATTATCGCTGGTATCTGACGATTAAATGCGATGTCAGTGATTCTTCAAAAGATATTCTTGTAAGTGGATGGATTAATTCAGCCACTTTAACGAATGAGCAAAAACGTCAATTAGAACAAACTCAAGATCCCTTAGAAAAGCTTAAAATCTATGTTCAACAGGGGCTTTGGTATGAAACAATGGCAACTTTAGCTACCTTACGATTGGAACAATCCAGAGATGTAGCGATTAAAAATCAATGGAATCAACTCTTACAATCTATTGGTTTTGATCCAGCTTTAAAAGAAACTCAAAATGAAAAAAATAAAGCTCAGACAATTCTTGATGCGCCTATTTTAAAAATTCAAATTAATTAATTCAGCCCCTCTTTAAAAACCGAGTTTTTGACTCTAATTTTAGAGAGAAAAATCAAGATATTTTTTTCAGAAACCCGATTTTTTGGGGGTTGTCTGCATTAATCTCGACCGTATTAAGTTTTACTCCTATTCACTTTTGCCTCTTTGCTCCTCTAAACTAAACTTAACCTAGTTAGCCACCAACCCCATCGTTCACCAAAAGTAGGCATTTTATGGGTAGGAGTGAAAATCTGATTCATTTTCGTCAGTGTGGAGTGATTTTAACCAGTACCCTATTGCTGGTTTTATCCCTATTTTCTCGTCAAGGTCTTTCTCAAACTCGTTCCTTTGCTGCGACTGGGGAGTTGTGCGATCGCCAAAATTGTCCGACTTTGGCCCAAGGCGGATCAATTAATATTCCGCCCCAAGTTCCCCAACCCGATCCCAACAAAGATCGATTTTTACCACGACCTCCTATTCCGCCTAAACCGGAACCCCCCAATAACCCAGAGTTACAACCCACTCCCACTCCTAGCCCAACGCCGAACCCACCCACAGATGAAACCCCCATTCCCGTTCAAAAAATTAACGTTACAGGTAGCACAATTCTCACTTCAGAGGAACTTCAAACCTTAGTTACCCCCCTAGAAAATCGTTCTGTGACTCTGACGGAACTGCGGGAACTCGCCGATAAAATTACAGCGATTTATTTAGAACGAGGTTACATTACCTCTAGGGCTATTGTTCCTGAACAAACCATTAACAATGGCATTGTTGAGATTCAGGTGATTGAAGGAACCTTAGAAAATATTGAAGTTGAAGGAATCAAACGCCTCCATCCGTCCTATATCACCAGTCGCATTCGTTTAGGTGCGGAAAAACCCCTGAGTACCGCCTCCTTAGAAGATCAATTGCGACTGTTACGGATTAATCCCTTATTTGAAAGCGTAGAAGCTAGTTTAAGAGCGGGAACCCAAGAAGGCCAGAGTATTCTAATTGTTCGAGTTGTGGAAGCACCGCCTTTCGGGGTGAGTCTGAATATTGATAACTATTCCCCCCCCAGTATTGGTTCTGAACGTATGGGGATTAGTGTGCGTCATCTTAACCTCACGGGTCGGGGAGACTTTCTGGGACTGTCCTACAATACGACTCGCTTAATTGCGGATGGGGAGTCGGATATTATCGACGCTTTGTATAGTATTCCCATCAACCCCATGAACGGAACGATACAATTGCGAGTCCAACCTTACCAAAACCGCATTATTCAAGATCCCTTTGATGCGTTGAATATTGAAGGAAAATCTCAACGTTATGAAATTAGTTATCGTCAGCCGATTATTCGTAACCCTATCACCGAATTTGCGTTATCCTTTGGCTTTGCCTATCAAGATAGTCAAACCCTTTTAGATAATAACGGAGAACCTTTTGCATCCGGGCCAGATAGTAACGGGTATACGCGCACCAGTGTTTTGAAGTTTGGACAGGATTATGTAATTCGTGATCCGGAAGGAGCTTGGGCCTTGCGATCGCAATTTAACCTGGGTTTAGATATTCTCGGCGCTACGGATGTCAGTACACCGAATGCTTCCTTTTTCAGTTGGTTGGGTCAAGTCCAACGGGTACAACGATTAGGGGAAGATAATCTATTAATTGCTCAAGGAGATATTCAACTATCGGCTGATCCGTTATTTCCTTCCCAACAATTTGTGATTGGAGGAGCACTATCTTTGAGAGGATATCGTCAAAACGTCCGGGCTGGGGATAATGGCTTTCGGATTTCCCTCGAAGATCGCATTACCCTAGATCGAAATCAAGACTCTGAACCTGTATTTCAACTAGCTCCCTTTATTGATTTTGGTGGAGTTTGGAACAATGACAGAAATCCTAACCGCATTATTGGTAAAACTTTTTTAGCAGGTGCAGGATTAGGCGTAATTTGGCAACCGGTTTCCGGGTTAAATCTCCGTGTTGATTATGGGCTTCCCCTCATTGGTATTGATGATCGAGGCAATAATCTTCAAGATGATGGGATTTATTTTGGTGTCACTTATACCCCTTAATCAGTTATCAAGTATCCGCATTATCAGTTATCAAGTATCCGCATTATCAGTTATCAGTTAAAATGCAGATAACAAGCATGATAACCCAAAATTGCTGGAACGTAAGCGATAAAGGTTCCGTTATCATGACTGACGGGTAACAATCATATAGTCTTCTAAAATCTTCATGGCTATCAGCATTATCAGTCTTGATTTTAATTTTTACTGATTGGCGATCGCTCATCTCACCGTGGAACAGGCATCTTGCCTGTTTTCCAGCAACTTCTGACTTTTGAAGACTTTTGACGGGCGGGACGCCCGTTCCACTTTTCACTTTTCACTTTTCACTTTTGACTGTGATTGAGAGAATTTTGCAAAAATTAACATTTAACTCCGTTGGTTTTGATCCTGAGATTTTTAAAGGTTTTTCCTGAAAATAATCAGTACAATTGCTTAGTTATTTTTTGAAAAAATTCCTCAATTACACCGGAAAGATTTAATATTCATCAAAATTTTACCCAAGGAAACTATTGGTCAAGACTCCTAATCCTCTTGACTCAGGGGTGATCAGTGGGGGTAACTTTTTTAACGTTGCAGACACTTGTATTTTATTTTTTTGCTTATTGTAACTATTTTTATAAAAAAAATAATATAAAATAAATAATTTATTTAAAATAACGCTTGAACCTGATTCTGAGTTGATTAAATTAAAATAATTTTTTAATAAACGATAAAGCTTGATTTTATAGCTCAATCCATTAAACTTGCCCCTTTATTTTCTGGGGTAGTTATGCCAATAATGGCTGTATCGAACCAGAAAACCCACTGCTCCAGCAGTCAACCGTCAACAGTTTTTAATAAAAACCGATTAAGGAGAAGCCAGCGTGAAATTAGCAGTCTACGGTAAAGGCGGAATTGGTAAATCAACCACAAGCTGTAATATCTCAGCCGCTTTAGCCAAACGAGGTAAAAAAGTCCTGCAAATTGGCTGCGATCCCAAACACGACAGCACCTTTACCCTCACAGGATTTTTAATTCCCACGATTATTGATACCTTGCAGGAAAAAGACTTTCATTACGAAGATATTTGGCCAGAAGACGTGATCTATAAAGGCTATGGGGGTGTCGATTGCGTCGAAGCAGGTGGCCCTCCAGCAGGTGCAGGATGTGGCGGTTACGTTGTGGGAGAAACCGTCAAACTCCTCAAAGAACTCAACGCCTTTGACGAATACGATGTGATTCTGTTTGACGTTTTAGGGGACGTGGTTTGTGGTGGGTTTGCTGCCCCCCTCAACTATGCCGACTATTGCGTCATTGTCACCGATAATGGCTTTGATGCCCTATTTGCAGCCAACCGCATCGCCGCCTCAGTCCGGGAAAAATCCCGTACCCACCCTTTACGATTAGCAGGATTAATCGGAAATCGCACCTCTAAACGGGATCTGATTGAAAAATATATTGAATCTGTTCCCATGCCTGTTTT
Organism: Planktothrix mougeotii LEGE 06226; assembly: GCF_015207485.1. NCBI lineage: Bacteria > Bacillati > Cyanobacteriota > Cyanophyceae > Oscillatoriales > Microcoleaceae > Planktothrix > Planktothrix mougeotii. The sequence goes on along the minus strand of NZ_JADEWU010000005.1, from coordinate 132,921 downwards.
AGAGGTATTACCCTTAATCGAGGACATTCGGGTGTCCCGCGTGAAAGGAAAAACCTTATTTGAGATGGCCGAAAGTGATCCATCCCTCAACTACGTTTGTGATTATTATCTGAATATTGCCGATCAACTGCTGTCACAACCCGAAGGAGTAGTTCCTCAAGACGCGCCAGATCGGGATTTATTCACCTTGTTATCAGATTTTTATCTAAATCCGACTCAACCCCTTGTTCAAAGTCAGGAAGATGAGCTAGACCTGATGATGGTTTAATATGTCTAGCTATCTCAGGATGAGGATATAGAGGTTATGGCTTTCTTCAAAGACTTTACCACCGCGCTTAAAGATAAGTGGTTGCAATATTACCAAGCCAATCGAGAGTGGCTGGTACTGCAAATGGATTTGAATTCAATACCGACCCCCGATGGGGGTCGAAGACCCGCCTCCTCCCTCATTTTGGGAACGATCAACGCGCTTGACCCAGAGGCAGCCCAACTCATGTTGCCCTTTTCTAAACTCAATCCAGATCCTGAAAAACTGATTGATGTTTTAGGGCTGAATTTTGATCCCGATATAGCGTTGGGCATTAGGCCTACCCCAGGAGAATCTGCAACGGTAGTTGTTCCAACGCCAACTCCGGTTCCTCCGGCCCCTCCAGAGACACTGAATTTAGAGGAGGAAGTGACTCTGGTAGAACAACCCAATATAGCGGGTGCTGCCGTGGCCGTTGCCAGTGCTGCCGCTGTTGTTGGAGGGGCTGCGGTGATTGCCGATACCCTGGATGACTCCGATGAACTCGAGCTTGAGACCGAAGAAGAAATCACCATTGATGAGATGGGCCTAGATGATTCCGGCATGGATGATGATTTCGGAATGGATGATCTGGATGCAGAGGCAATGGAGGACACTGATGTCGATGGGGATCTGGATTTAGATATCGACACAGAGACGGCTAGCGTAGCCGAGGAAGACTTTGATCTAGGGTTGGAGGATGAATCAGAAGCCCTAGGTGCTGATGACCTAGACATGGGCTTAGATTCCGATGAGATGGGTGCTGATGACCTAGACATGGGCTTAGATTCCGATGAGATGGGTGCTGATGACCTGGACATGGGCTTAGATTCCGATGAGATGGGCGCTGATGACCTAGACATGGGTTTAGATTCCGATGAGATGGGCGCTGATGACCTAGACATGGGTTTAGATTCCGATGAGATGGGTGCTGATGACCTGGACATGGGTTTAGATTCCGATGAGATGGGTGCTGATGATTTCGATTTGAGCTTAGATTCGCAAACGGAATCGGCTGAATTAGACATTGATACCGAATCTGATGTCTGGGACGACAACGTTAATACGGAACTGGGTGAAGACACGGAGATAAGCGATGATATCGATTTTGGTTTGGAATCCTCCGATGATCTGGGTTCAGATGGAATGGACGATCTCAGCTTAGAGTCGGAAGTTTTAGCCGCAGATGACTTAGATGGAGAAATCAGCCTAGAAGCTGACGACCTTGGTTCTGATGATTTAGGAGGGTTGGAATTAGAAGATACAGATTCAAGTCTGGATGATGATCTCGGTGATTTAGGATTGGGGGAAGATAACGCTTCCGATGGCCTGGATCTCGATACCGGAGATAATTTAGACGATTTAGGATTAGGGGATGATGATTTTTCATCCGATGATTTAGGGGATTTTAATCTCGACGATATGGGTGATTTAACAACTGGAGATATGGACGATATTGATATCGACGGATTAACCGGTTCTTCAGATGATGACGAAATTTCCCTGTCGGATTTTAAATAATTTCCCGGTTTAGTTTCCCTAATTCTTAATCGAGATTAGACTTTGAATCCGCAGGATTTTAAGTCATGGATAGTCTTGTCAAATTTTGATTCACTAACATTCGATTAAGAGGAAAAAATTATGACCGTTGCTCAACCACAACCGGAAGGGTTAACCTTTGAGTGTGAAACTGGAAATTATCACACCTTTTGTCCGATTAGTTGTGTCGCTTGGTTATACCAAAAAATTGAAGATAGTTTCTTTTTGGTAATTGGCACAAAAACCTGTGGCTATTTCCTACAAAATGCAATGGGGGTGATGATTTTTGCAGAACCCCGTTATGCCATGGCGGAATTAGAAGAAGGGGATATTTCTGCTAAACTCAATGATTATGATGAATTAAAGCGGTTGTGTTTACAAATTAAACGCGATCGCAATCCCAGTGTAATTGTTTGGATCGGCACTTGCACCACTGAAATTATTAAAATGGATTTGGAAGGATTAGCACCGAAATTAGAAGCAGAACTGGGAATTCCGATTGTGGTTGCACGGGCTAATGGCTTAGATTATGCTTTTACTCAAGGGGAAGATACGGTATTAGCCGCAATGGCAGTCCGTTGTCCTGATAAAGCTCCAGTGGCAGAAACAGAAAAACATGAACGGAATGCCATTCAAAAGTTATTGCATTTTGGCAGAAAACAAGAAGATGTAGTTCAGGAAGAATCGGAATATGCTGACCATCCTCCATTAGTTTTATTTGGGTCTTTACCTGATCCCGTTGTTACCAATTTAACCTTAGAATTGAAGAAGCAAGGGATTAAAGTTTCGGGGTGGTTACCCGCAAAACGTTATACAGAATTACCTGTATTAGAAGAAGGGTATTATGTCGCTGGAGTGAACCCATTTTTATCTCGGACAGCTACCACTTTAATGCGGCGTCGTAAGTGTAAATTAATTGGTGCACCGTTCCCCATTGGCCCCGATGGAACCCGTGCTTGGATTGAAAAAATTTGTTCTGTTTTTAATATTCAACCCAAAGGTTTAGAGGAACGAGAAGCGCAAATTTGGGCAGGGTTAGAAGATTATATCCAGTTAATCCGAGGAAAATCGGTGTTTTTCATGGGGGATAATTTATTAGAGGTTTCCTTAGCAAGATTTTTAATTCGTTGCGGGATGACCTGCCCAGAAATTGGGATTCCTTACATGGATAAACGCTATCAAGAAGCGGAGTTAAAACTATTAGAAAAAACCTGTCAGGAGATGGGCGTTCCTCTGCCGAAAATTGTAGAAAAACCGGATAATTACAATCAAATTCAACGAATTTATGATTTAAAACCGGATTTAGTGATTACCGGAATGGCTCACGCCAACCCCTTAGAAGCACGGGGAATTAATACGAAATGGTCAGTGGAGTTTACCTTTGCTCAAACTCACGGGTTCACGAATGCACGGGATATTCTGGAGTTAGTCACTCGTCCGTTACGTCGGAATAACAGTCTCAAGGATTTAGGTTGGGATAAGTTAGTGAAGGAAGACGCGAAGGTTTAATTGCTTTAGACAATGGATTAGTATAATAAAAAGGGTGATCGAATGCGATCGCCCTCTTTGTTGTTTATAATAAAAATATTCATATCCTTAAAAAAATAGATCAATTATGATAAATTCGCAAAATGAGCAATTAGAATTAAAAATTGAAAAGGATGGTATTGAGTATCAGACAGATATGGATTTAGAAGATTTTGATGATGACAATATAATTGAAGCAGATGATGAAGGAATTAATGAACCATTTGATCCAACTAAAATTAGAGTTGATACTCGACAAATGACGATTGATTTAGTGCTTTCAAGGATTAATCATGGAGAGATTGATCTTGCACCTTCTTTTCAGCGTTCAGATATTTGGACGGATAAAGCTCAGAGTAAGTTAATAGAGTCTATTCTTCTGCGTATTCCCTTACCTTCGTTTTATATGGATGCGACTGATGATGATCGATGGGTAGTTATTGATGGACGACAGCGATTAACAGCACTAAAAAAGTTTATTTTAAATAAAGAACTAAAGTTAACTGATGAATTAGATTATCTAACTGATATTCAAGAAAAAACTTACGATGAACTACCTCGTAAGTATCAACGTCGCTTACTTGAGACTCAACTAACAATTTATGTTGTTGAAGAAGGTACCCCTCCATCTGTAAAATATAATATATTTAGACGTATCAATACAGGAGGAGTACCTCTTTCCCCTCAAGAAACTCGCAACGCATTAAACCAAGGAAAAGCTACAAAAATTTTATCTAAATTAGCTAACATGAAAGAATTTAAAAAAGTTACCAATCTTGACAAATCTCGAAAAAAAAAGAGAATGATAGATCAGGAGTTTGTGTTAGGATTTTTAGCTTTTAAAATTAATAATTATCAAGATTACTATCAATCTAAAAGTAGAGATGATTTTTTTCATAAAACAATGGAGGAAATTAATCAATCTTTATCTGAAGATAAATTAAAAGAAATTGTAGATAGTTTTAAGCGTTCAATGATAGCAGCATACGATATTTTTGGGGATACTGCATTTAGAAAAATTTCAAATCAAAATGGAAGAAGATATCCTGTTAATGAAGCCTTGTTTGAAGCCTGGTCTGTAAATCTGAGTAAACTTGATGATACCGAATTACACATTCTTAAAAAAAGAAAAGAGGAGTTAAAACAAAAATTTAGTTATTTAGTTGATAATGATAAGGACTTTTTAAAATCTATTTCTCAAGCGGGTGAAAAAGTATCTTTGAGATTTAGTACAGTAGAAAGGATTATTCAAGAGGTGTTAGCATCATGAGTTCAGCTAGTATGATGAGTTCAATTCATCTTAAAAATTTTAAATGTTTTGCTGATCAATTGATTAGTTTAGGAGCATTGACTCTGCTTTCTGGTTTGAATAGTTCAGGAAAATCTTCGTTATTGCAATCATTACTATTACTACGCCAATCTTATCAACAGGATTTGTTACCAGAAACAGGATTAGCATTGAATGGTGATTTAGTGTGTGTTGGAACAGCAAAAGATGCTTTATTCGAGGATGCAGAAGAAGATGCAATTGGTTTTACAATTACTTGGAATAATAAACTACAAGGAACGTGGTATTTTAATTATGATGAAGAGGCAGATGTTCTCGATTTAACTTCACCTGAAGTGAATTCTGAAATTTATCAATCAAATCTGTTTGGGGACAATTTCCACTATCTACAAGCTGAACGAATTGGCCCTCGTATTTATTTAAAAAAGTCGGATTTTCAGGTACGGATGCACAATCAAATCGGAACTAGCGGTGAATATACAGCACATTTCCTGGCACTATATCGCGATAAAATTATTCCTAATAGTGAACTTAGTCACCCGTCAGCAGAATCATTAAAACTAGGATTTCAAGTTGAAGCCTGGATGGGAGAAATTAGCCCCGGAACACGTATTACAATTAATGATAATCCACAACTAGATTTAGTAAGTTTAGAATACTCTTATGGACTAAGTAATTTATATCGTGCGACTAATGTAGGTTTTGGGATTAGTTATGTGTTGCCTATTATAGTTGCTGTATTATCCTCTAAACCAGGAACACTCATTTTAATAGAAAACCCAGAAGCCCATCTTCATCCTAAAGGACAATCCAAAATGGGTCAACTGTTAGCACTTGCAGCAAGTTGTGGAGTTCAAGTTGTTGTAGAAACCCATAGTGATCATGTGTTAAATGGAATTCGTCTTGCGGTTCATGATGGTAAAATTAAACCTGAAGATGTTCAATTAAACTACTTTCAACGGATAGACGAGGATGGACAATTAATCACAGAAATAATATCCCCAAAAATTGATAAAAATGGTCGAATTAATAAATGGCCTGCTGGTTTTTTTGATCAAACTCAAAAAGATTTAATCCAATTAATGTAATGAATTTCTTAATTAACGAATTATCTTTTATTGGGCAAGCTACAAATATTTATGATGCTGACACCCTGATGAAAGCTTTAGCAGAGGTTATCAAGGCAATTAAACCCATTTTAGGAAATGATTCTATTTATATACATGAATTATTTTCAAATTGCAAAATTACAGAAAACTATACAGTAAAAGACTGGGTGTATGAAAAATCATTATCTAATGATCATGATCAAGTGCAAGCATTATTATTGATTAAATTATTTACAGATGGGCCTTTTATCTTAGATATTTTAAATCAAGAACTATTATATTGGGAATGCGAATTTAATGGTGAAGACTATTGTGAAAGTTCATTGGCTGGTGCAGCATACTTACAAGGAATTTTGATTAGTTTACAGCAAGCACCTGATTTCTCCAGTGAATTGATCAATGTCTTATTTAAGCTGGATGAAAATCCCTCAGAAATTATAGAGGTTTATAATTTAATAAATGCTGACCAAGTTAAAAATATACCGGGACATTATTTACCTCCAAATCCACAAAGAGAAATATATGATGGCAATGATTTATGGAATCGTAAAGATCAGTTATTTTCACATTTACAATTTTGTAAAACAGGTACTAAACAATTGCGTATACTTGGTTCAGGAGAGGCTAAATTAAAATGGGTTTTAAAAACTTTAGAGCAACTGGAAGAATATACAGAAATTTGGATTAGTCAAGGGTGCAAAGAATTTAGTTTAGAAGGATATTCTCTTGATGTTTCTGGAGAAAGTAAACGAACACTTGATAAATATTGGAAAGAACGAACTTTTTTGTGTCCTGATGGGGAAGAACGTTTATTTGATCAACATATTAAGCTGAAACAATGTAATTGGCGAATTCATTTTTTCCTAGAGCGTAAAACGGAAAAAGTGATTATTGGTTATGTTGGTGTTCATCTTCCTACAGTAAAATATTCTACCTAAATAGCGTCATCCTATCGCACTTAATAATACATTGAATCAGAATTACTCAACTTTAACTAAAAACTCATATTCAAACCCTTTATAATTAGAATCCAGTTGTAACGTATATTCTCCGGTTAGGGGAAGTTTATTAGAAAACACCTTTGTATCGGGTGTAATACCCAGATTATCTGTTAATAATTCCCCATTAGGACTCATTACCATTGGGAAGACAGATTTATAATTCTCAATCGTTAAGGTTTGACCTGCGATCGCTGTAATTTTATAATTGTGACTTCCGCCGCCAATAATTTTTCCCTGAACTAAGGCTGCATTTCCACCCGGTAAAAATTCAATATTTTTTTCTACAATAGAACAACTGCTCTCGGTGCGACTTTTGGCAATCCATCCACTCACAGGATTATTAATTTTAAACCATCCGTTTTTTTCTTCAATTACAAAAACAAAGGTATTATTATTTAATTGACCAACAATATTACCCTCTGTTACTTCCGGTGTTGAACGAACGTTCAACGGTGCATCGGGATCTTTGACAACCGCCGTACTAATTTTGCAACCCTCCACAGGGGGTTTAATGACGGCGATAGGAGGAGTATCTGATGGGGTTGGGGTGTTGGTAACGGATGCGGGAACCGAGGTAATGGGGGGTTCAGAGGGTCGAGGAGACTCGGTTTGAGGGGTTGGGGACGATTTCGAGGAGGGAGACTGAACCGCCATCACAGCAATTGTTACCCCAGCAATCACCCCGACCGCACCTGCTATGATCAGTTGACTAGGTTTAATGGACATATCGGTTAACCTCGTTTGTAGCGAATAGCGATCGCATAATCCTTAAGGAATATCTCTGATAGAATAGCTGAGTTTACGGATTTTAATGCAGTTTTTTTAGGATATCCTGATCAATTTCAGCTTCTAACAGAGAAAATCTTCTAGGGATTTAGATTGTATTTTTGCCCCGATAAACTCGACTGTCGCGCCGCCTCAGCAACTTTTAGACTATATAAACTGGCTTCTGGCGTTACATAAAGGGGAGTTCCTTGGTAGAGACAATCTAAAACCATTTGGGTATCTTTAACAAATAATCCCCGACGAGAAGCAACTTCAAGGGTTTGAATGGTATCGTTTTGAATCAGTTGGCCCTTTTCGGGAGTAAAAATTAACGTTCCCTGTTCTCCATAGAGGGTAAACGTATTTTCCGACTGCCAAAAAACCTCCCCTTTACCATAAACCGATTCTCCCAGGATGCCATTATTAAAGGTTAACTGGGCATGACATAAACAAGCTTTGTAGAGATCGGGTTCAATCTCCCAATATTGATTTTGACAGTTAACACTGGCTACGGTTCCAAATAAATCCGTAAACCGATGCAAACGGGATAAAGCTCCACTCAGGGGAAACCCAAATAAAGACGGTTGATATGTCCATTTCCGAGAGGCTGGATGTTGGGGGTTAAACGTGACATAGCGAACATAAAACACTTGACCAATAGCTGCTAGGGACGCTTTGATGGCATTGTGCAGTCCCCCCAAAAGTTCAATATGTTCAACATGGAGGAGTTTATTTTTCTCTTGGGCGAGGGTAATTAAAGATTCTGCTTCCTGGGGATCTAAACTCAGGGGATATTCGACAACGACGTGTTTACCGTGTTCTAAGGCGTAACGAGCGATCTGGCCATGATCTCGATTAATCGTACAAATCATGACTAAATCAATATCCGGTCGTTGGACTAAATCTGTCCAAGATGCCGATACCGTCACATCAAATTCTTGACTTAAAGCAATAGTTGAAGCGGAGGTATGACCGGAAATGGCCACAAGTTGCGATCGCTCATCGGCTTTTAAAGCTGTTGCTCGCATTTTCGCTGCATATCCTGTCCCAACAATACCCACTCGTAGGGGTTGAGAAACCTTACCCCAAGATAAATCTAAAGATTGACTCATGATCACCAACTCCTGATCTCAAATATTCATCCGACTTAATACCCTACACCCACTTAACCAGCAACTAAAACCCCATCTGTCCCATTCTCCCCTGATTTCTCTACACCTGCCCTTCTCCCTGGGACACAGAGACTAGATATAAGTAATCAAGATGTAATTAGAAAAATTTATAATAAATCCCTTTCAAAAGGTCGCTTAACAAGGTTTTACATTCTTCACTTTTTCTTCTAATATCGAGAGGTAAAATAAATCGGCGATGCAAACGAAGGCTAATTAACGCTTTTGATTTGCATAAGTGATTTTTATAGTTTTGTCGAAATTCACGAGAGGATCACTACATGGCTACTTACAAAGTTACTCTGAAAACTCCAGATGGCGACCGCGAGATTCAAGTCCCCGAAGATGAAATCATTTTAGATATTGCAGAAGACGAAGGAATAGATCTGCCCTATTCTTGTCGTGCTGGCGCTTGCTCCACCTGTGCTGGTAAGATTGTCTCTGGTACAGTTGATCAATCTGATCAGTCTTTCTTAGATGATGACCAAATTGAAGAAGGATGGGTTTTAACCTGTGTTGCTAAACCGACTTCTGATTGCACGATCCTGACTCACCAAGAAGGTGAAATGTAATCCTTGGGTTAGGGTTCAGAGTTTAAGGTTGATCCATCTGACTCAACATTAAGCTTTGATCTCCTAATGGGCAAAGGACTTCAATGAATTGAAAGGCTGAAGTCAAGGTCTAGGGAAGAAAAATTGAGAGTTTGGACTGCCACTGACCTAACTTCATGCCTTTCTCAGAGCCTTGATCTGAGATAATTCTAGGGTCAATCATCAACAGGTGAACGATAAGCAATTAAGATATAATTATAAAAAATTATAAAAAATCCCATTCACAATTTAGGTTAATCCTGTTTTACATCTTTCACTTTTTCTCTTAATATCAAAGGGTGAAAAAAATCTGTGATGTCAACAAAGGCGAGTGAACGCCTTGGTGAAGCCTAAGAGATTTTTCAAATTTTATCGAAATTCATGAGAGGATCACTACATGGCTACTGTTTATAAAGTCACACTGAAAACTCCAGAAGGCGATCAAACCATTGAAGTCCCGGATGATGAGTACATTTTAGAAGCCGCAGAAGAACAGGGGCTAGAACTACCTTCTTCTTGCCGTGCGGGTGCTTGTTCAACCTGTGCAGGTAAGATCGAATCAGGTACAGTTGACCAATCTGATCAGTCTTTCTTAGATGATGACCAAATCAAAGCAGGATATGTTTTAACCTGCGTTGCTTACCCCACTTCTGATTGCGTCATCGAAACTCACAAAGAAGACGATTTATATTAATGATCAGTTTTTGATTCCAAGTTCAGCGTTATTGATATCTTTCAACGTTGAACTTGGAGTTTTTGTTATTGTCCCAACTGCATCGCAGTATTAAACGGTTGTAGTTGGGTTCCAGGGAAGTAAAAGTTTAAAATTTCCTCGCTTGACCATCCCAATTTAGCCAAGTGATAGGAGCCCGTTTGACTCATACCCACCCCATGTCCATAACCACCCCCAACAAAAACATAGCCTTTTAAGGTTTTGTTGGGGTTGTAAACGGGATCAATATAAAATAACGTACTAATCGGGGGTAAAAAAGCACTTTGGATTTCATCTTTAGAAATTTCTAACACCCCTTGATCGGTCGTTACCGTCATTTTCAAAACTCGTCCCGTTGGCGATCGCTCTACAATCTCAACCTTTTGAATATTCTTAAAATTAGAATTAGGCAAATTGCGGCGTTTCAAGTAAAGACGCAAATGGGCTGCCATTGATTCTAACGTTGTTTCTTCTCGCCAACGAAAATCATATTCTCCGGTTTCATTAAATCCCTTTTGCAAATTCATAAACCGTCGAAAATTTTGTTCTGATGCTAAATTTTGTTGAGATAAATCCCAAATTTTATTCGGAGCATCAATAATTCCTTGTAAATAAGGTCGCGGTTCCCCATTCCAAATATCATTATAATTCGCCGTAACTCCCCCACTGGTAGAAAAATAAACCGCATCCGTCAATTGATTGTTATAGGTTAAAACTAAACCGTTTGTAACATTAATCGCTTGATCCGTACTGGGATAAACTTCCGTTAATCCTTTATACACTTGACAGTCCGTATTAGCACAGAGATGATAATTATCTGCTTCAAATCGTCGCAGATTTCGTAACGCATAGGTTCGCGCTAAAACCGCTTGAGCTTCGATAGACGCATCCGGGGGCCAAGCTCCAATTTCATGAGGCACGACGCCCCGCAAATAGGTCTCTAATGGCACGTTATTAACCAGGGTGTAGGTTCCATAAGCATCGGGTTGTAGTTGCAAACTTCCCCCATAAACTAAAGGTTGGGGATCATTCGGTTTTTGACTCACTTGAATCACATTCTGGGGGGTTGTAATCTCCAGTTGATTACGGTTGTAGCGATATCCTGCCGCTGTCCAATAGGGGGTACGTTTTTCGGTGAGAACTTGGGTTTCCAAACTGGGGATTTTATGACCTTGGGCTTGTAAACTATCGATTAACCAACGTCGCAGCAGAGGGGTACTATAAACGCTACGTTTCGCCCAAACTTGCCAACGATCCGGTTGAGCTAATTCTACTTTTAAACCCAGCGATCGCCATTTTTGAGCGTCTTCTTCGGCATTTTCATAGCTGCGATGGGTACTCAAAACCACCCTTTCCTCGACTTCAGGTTCAGGGAGGGGTTCAACGCCGATTTTCAGGATCACCGTCTCCGTATGCAATTCTTTGTTTCCTTGGGGTGTTTGGAACCCAAGGGTTAAGTGATCTCCCGGTTGTGCTTTGAGAATGAGTTGATCGGTGGGTTTTTGCCCAAAGTGTTGCACTACACCGATTTTTAACGTCGGGTTAGTGTTTTGAGCTTGGGGGTCTGGGTCTTGGGCGAGGGTGGGAATAGGGGAAACGATCAAAAATGACAATATACTGAGTACCCTTCTTGGGAAAAAGAATATAATTTTAGCCATATCTATATGTTGCTCTAGTTGTCGGTCGAGTTATTCTTCGACCATTCAAGATCAAAGACACCTGTTCAGATTCAATCAATATTAATGGATTTTGCCAATAATGGTTCACTTAATGTTTTCTTTAAAGATCAAAGAAAAGACTCAATACTCTTGATTATATATGAATTTTTTTATTTAAAATTATAATTTATTTATCTCAAAAGTAGTAATTAAGTAATTTTATTATAATTTAAAGAGCATTATCTAAAGAACAATATTTTGATAAATATAAAATAATAATACGATTTAATTTTTATATAATTTTGAAAGTTTTTAACAGATTAAAAAATTGACTTTTAAGTCATTTTTATGATATACTGAATCAATTAGAGTTTGCTTTTCAGGAGGCAATTCAGAAAATGGCAAGTATAAATACAGGGATAGAATGGACAGACAGAACATGGAATCCGACAACCGGATGCAACAAAGTTAGCCCTGGATGTACCCATTGCTATGCAGAAGCAATTACCAAACGTTTTACTCAAAATTTTCAGAATGGATTTGCTTTAACATTACATCCAGAACGATTAGAAGAACCCTTAAAATGGCGGAAACCTAGCCGAATTTTTGTTAACTCAATGAGTGATCTTTTTCATGAAGATATTCCTGTAGAATTTCTCCAAAAAGTGTTTGATGTTATTCATAAAACTCCTCATCACATTTATCAAATTTTGACTAAACGGCATGAGCGATTAGTAGAAATTGCTCCTCAACTAGAATGGTCAGATAATATTTGGATGGGAGTCTCTGTTGAAAATCAAAACTATGTTCATAGAATTGATTATTTAAGAAAAGTTCCAGCATCTGTTCGTTTTCTATCTTGTGAACCCTTATTGGGGCCGTTAGAACTTAATTTAAAAGGAATTCAATGGGTAATTGTTGGGGGAGAATCAGGAGTAAAACATCGACCTATGCAGTTAGAATGGGCTAAAGATATTCAGCAACAATGTGAAGCCGAAAATGTAGCATTTTTCTTTAAACAAGTCGGAGGGAGAACACCAAAAGCAGGAGGACGGTTATTAGAAGGTAAAATTTGGGATGAAATGCCTGAAGCTTGGTATGAACATCAGAAGAAATGGCAAAGTTATTCTGCTTCATCAACTCGTCAATCTAAAACAGAGAATTTTCCGATTTTGGTGGGAATGTAACGATGACTTCATCTCCAAATGTTCCTTTCCTTCGTTTTTTTTCTGATTTTGTTATAATCTTGCCTTGATCTTCTAGTTTTAAAAGAGCATCTTTATAATTCCTCTCAATGTAACGTTTTCCTACATTATGCTGTTCATAAACTTCGTTCATTGTCAATGTCTGACCTGCAAATTCATCTAGTAACATATTTTCCAAATCGTCAAGAGGTCGTGAAGGAAATAGTAGAAGTTGTGAGCTTGTAGCTGAATTATATTCAAAGGAAGGTACACCTTGTTCTGTACTGGAACTCGCCTTAGCCATAATACGTTTCATAGTTGAATAACCTTTTTTATGTTTCGATACAAAAATTAGATAATGGCTTGTTCTTGCTTCTTTCTCATCTTTAAAGCAAAATGGCAATACATACTCACCCCCTATTGTTTTTAAACTTTGAGAAATTGATTCTACAATCATTAGTTCTCTTTCATGAGGACTTTTTGTTTGAAGTTGCGATCGCAACTCATCTGCTCTTTCTTTGCCAAACAAATCGTTCATGTTTTTTTCAACTGCTCGATTACTTAAGCCAGGATTAATACGGTTATAATTAAAGAAGAATATACAATCACAACCCCAATCTTTAATGACCGATCCAATCAATTGTTGTGATAATCCTTTATATCCCCAAGGGTCAATAAAGAATAGGCTCGGAATGAATTTTTTTTTCTGAAAAAATTCCTCAAACTCTCTACCTACTGTCATGTTTTGTATCGTCGGTTGATTTTTTAATAAGTTAATATTAGGTAGAGCATCTATAGCTGCTTTTAGAGATTTAGTATTCTTTTCATCACAATCATTAAATATTGTTACGAGTAACTCTTGCATATTTGCATCATTAATTGCCTTCTCTAAAATTAGTATGGGAGTAGATTTAGATCCATCTTCATAAACGCCTGGCCCACAAAACAGATCAATATATGCAATTTTTGTCCCCCATTTTTTGGCTTGGGGGATCATCACTCCAGCCCACTCCCAAAAATATTTAGCTACAATTTCAGCTTTAACTAAGGATTGTTCTTTTTGCTGCTCAAAAAAAGAATGATCTGGCATAGGTTGAGAAACATCGTTTTTCTAATTCTAACACAAAATAAAATCCGGTAATCTTTGACAATTGAAAATCAAGAGAACCGGATTTACTTAATATTAACCTATTAACGATTAATTACTAGGGGTTTGTTGTTGCCATCCCATCCATCGAGGATAACCATTTGCATCCCGTAATTGTATGGTTTGATTTCCTTTTTTAATCTCTCCGACAATTAACGTGGGTTGTCCTCCCCAGTTAACTCGTGTTCCCGTCACTTCTAAGGTTTCATTGGGTTGAATTTGAAAGTTTTGTTGATCTAAATACCAAATAGGGCCAACATGAAGTCCGAGGGTTTCTGTATTGGTTTTAATCTGTAAATACATCCCATGAGGCATTCGATTTCCACGATTTCCGCCTTGTATTTCTGTGACTGTCCCTTGAATTGTTTCTACACGACTCGGATCATACATCGAACGGGAATATTGACCTTTTCCCCCTGGAGAATTGCCCCACCAACCTTGACCCATCATGGGATGATTTTGCCCCATAAGTTGCTGACAAGGGGGATAAAAATTATTTCCATTATTAGGGATAGGTTGGGGAGAATTTGGGTTAGACTGAGCCAATAAAGGATGGGAATAACCCAGAGAAATCAACGCAATACCTGTGGCGATCGCAAATCCTTTAATCTGAGTATGAGATCGGTTAATTTTCATGATCTATTTCCTCTGATCAATTTAACATTTCTATTAATAGTTCTAGTATAAAGTCTCCAGTAACGGGAGAGTCTAGATCAAGTTTAGAAAACTTTAGAAAAAATAGCAAATGTTTATAATCTAACCAGAAAATTATCCTGATGCTTTCCCCTTAGAATAAGAGACAAGGGGTGCAGTTGGCTTCAAAGGTAATCGAATGGTAAAGGTACTACCGATTCCCGGTTGACTTTCTACCTCAATACTACCACGATGCGCTTGAACAATGGCTTGAACAATGGCTAATCCTAAGCCTGATCCTCCGGTTTTGCGAGAGCGATCGCTATGTACCCGATAAAATCGATCAAATATTCGAGATTGTTCGGTTAAAGGAATGCCAATTCCTGTATCTTTGACTTGAATAATAGCTTGTTGATGACTAGAATTTAAACTTAAAATAATCTCACCGCCAGGGGGAGTATATTGAATCGCATTAATGGCTAAATTAAAAATAACCCGATAGAGTTGTTCTTCATTCCCTAAAATATAAATCGGTTCTTTTTCAGGAATATCTATTTTTAAAGATAGGTTTGCGTTTAATACTATTGCAGCCAGTTCTTCTTGAGTATCGCTGATTAAATCATTTAAACAGCATATTTTTTCCAAGCGAGATATTGTTTCTTGATCCATCCGAGATAATAATAAAAGATCTTGAACTAATTTAGATAATCGATGATTTTGTCGTTCTACGGTTTTTAACGTTTCTTTAGCTTCGGTTTCGGTCAAAGGTTCGAGCTTGATTGTGGATTCTACGGTCGCACGAATGGCGGCTAAAGGTGTTCTTAATTCGTGGGCGGCATCGGCGGTAAATTGTTGAATTTGTTGGTAAGAATAATAAATGGGCTGCATGGCAATTCCGGCTAATTTCCAACTCGCAAACCCAACTAAAATTAAAGCTAAGGGTAAACCGATCACTAAAATTAATGTTACAATAGTCATATATTGGTCAAAATCCTGTAGCGATCGCCCTAATTGTAAAATTCCCCAATTTTGCTGATTTTGAGTGTGTACAATTAAAGAATATTGACGATAGCGAATTCCTTGTTTATCCGTAAAGGTTTGCCAAATTTCTCCTTGATAACGAGGAAATAAATCACGATGATGGGTTCCGGTAAATGCGACTAACTCCCCTGAATTATTAAATAAACGAATTAAATAATTATTATTATGATAAGGAGCTAATCGATGATATTCTTGACCCTGTTGATCAATAATTGGTAAACAGTTTACTTCTGAATCTGGATGAGTTAAAGGATTATTTTTATTGAATTTATTGTTAGGATAATGAGTATAAATCAACCTAACAATATCACTTTTTTTAGAGTCTATTAAACATAAATCAGGTATAATTCTTAAAACATCCGGTTCTAATTGCCCCGGTTGTTTTAAAACCGTTTCTAAACTATCATGTAATGCACCAGCAACGGATTCTATTTCTCGATCTAAGGTAATCCAATGGGCATGGGCGATCGCTTCATAAACCCCTAAACCACAAATACTAAGAATGACTCCCATCACCCCAGCATAGTAACAGGTTAAGCGTAATTTTGTCCGTTTAAACAGTGAGTTTTGATTCATGAATCATTATCTATTAAAAAACGATATCCTAAACCATAAACCGTTTCAATCAAATGATCACAACCAATTTCCGAAAGTTTCCGTCTGAGTAAGCGAATTTGAGCCGCTACAACATTACTTTCCGGTTCAGATCCGATTTCCCAAAGTTGACCTAAAAGTTGATCGCGGGTAACAATTTGGTTCGGATGGCGCATAAAATAATCTAACAGTTGAAATTCTTTATTCGTTAAACTAATTGTTAAAGGATAATCAGGATTCTTTTGATCAGAAAATGTATAAAATTGATAATCTAATATAAAATGATTTAATTGTAATTTCTGGGGTTGAAGTTGGGGAGAACGCCGTTGTAAAGCGCGTAAACGAGCTAATAATTCTCCCATCCCAAAGGGTTTCACTAAATAATCATCCGCCCCAGCATCTAGCCCCATAATTTTATCCGCTTCCGTATCTTTTGCGGTTAAAATTAAAATCGGAATAGAACTCCCTTTTTGTCGGAGTTTTTGACAAAGTTCTATTCCTGATAACCCTGGTAATAACCAATCAAAAATCGCTAAAGTGTATTGTGTCCATTGATTTTCTAAATAATCCCAAGCTTCTATGCCATCCTGAACCCAATCTACAACGTAGGCTTTCTGCGTTAATATTCGTTTAATGGCTTCCCCTAAATCGGGTTCATCTTCCACTAATAAAATTCTCATCGGTTAAAATCTCTAAAAGGATATAAAATTTTTTCCAGTATAACCCACAAGAATAGTGTTATGATTCGCCGACGTTCAACCCCTTGGATTCAGCAAAAATCCAGATTTATCATTGCTAGTCTCGCTGCCTTTGGTGCAGTGATTACTGCTTATTTAACCCTTGTTAAACTGACAGGGGGAACAGCGGCTTGTCCCATCACAGGTTGTGATAAAGTTCTGTCAAGTCCCTATGCAGTTGTCTTTGGTTTACCCCTGGCTTTGTTTGGATTTTTAGCGTATACAATCATGGCTGGGATGGCTGTTGCGCCTTGGTTAATTAACGCTGAAACCCACAAAAGTTTAAGAACAAAAACTGAAGATTGGACATGGCTGTTAATATTTGCTCAAGCGTCCGCCATGATGGTTTTCAGTGGCTATCTCATGTATTTAATGGCATTTGTCATTAAATCTTTGTGTATTTATTGTATTGCCTCTGCTGTTTGTTCAATCAGTTTATTCGTTTTAGCTTTATTAGGTCGAGATTGGGAAGATCGAGGTCAACTATTTTTTATTACCGTTGTTGTAGGAATGATCACATTAATTTCAACCTTAGCAGTCTATTCCCCCATTAATAGCCCTCGTGCTGAAAAAAATCCCTTTAATATCACAACAATTTCTAACCCAGCCAATATTGAACTGGCTCAATATTTAACTCAATCTGGAGCTAAAATGTATGGAGCCTTTTGGTGTGCTCACTGTCATGAACAGAAAGAATTATTTGGCAAACAAGCTGTGGAGAAACTGTCTTATATTGAATGTGAAGAAGGCGGAAAAGATCCTCAACCTGATGTGTGTAAAGCCAAAAATATTCAAGGTTATCCGACCTGGGAAGTTAAGGATCAGATGTATTCAGGAGTCCAAAGTTTAGAAAAGTTAGCAGAGGTTTCAGGATATCCTGGAACTCGTGATTTTGGAGTTCGTTAATAGATTCTCAAAACCCAACTCAAAAAGAGACGCGCCATGGCACGTCTCTACAGGAATCTATTGTGTGAAAATGCGAGTTAAATGAGATGAAAATGCTGAATAGCTTGGGATTTTAAGCGTTTATTTTTGAGAAGCCATTTGAGTTTGCAGTTGTTTTTTAGCTTCTTTGAACTGAGTGGCTAACTGCTCTTGTTCACTGGTTGAGAAATTGCGCCGAATCACCGCAAAGACATCATTTTCTTCTTCACGAGTATGGTGATTAACCATATCTTTGACTTGCTTAATTTTATCTTTGAACAGTGCAGAACTCGGACTCAGAGATTTCAGTTCTTCTAAAACCCCTTTCAATTCAGCTTGTTCATTATACAGATTTTGAGTATCATCATAGAAAGAACGAACTTGAGGATAAAGCACTTGTTCTTCTGCTTCCGAATGGACACTTAAATCTTTGTATAATTGTCCGAAATATTCTTGAATTTTTTGCGGATCATTGCAATTTTCAATTTCAGCAATTAACGTTTTAGCCTTCTGATGATCCATGCGAACAACATCTTGAATATTCATATCGGACTTATCAGAACTTTGAGTAACAGCACTTCCCATCACCCCGGATAAGGCTGCGATCGCATCTTGAACTCGTCCCCAAATACTTTGATCAGGAGCTTGACCCGTTAATTCTTGGGTTCCTAAATATTCTAAAATCCCTTTCAGTTTTTCTTGATGAGCGCGACTTTCAAAGTTAACCGTATTCAAAGGTGTAATAGCAGCTTCCACATCAGCACCGACCACTTGAGCCGCTTTATGAACTAATAAACCCGACATGACTTGTCCATGCTTCAGCAGTTCATGTTGAACCACTTTTTCATAAAAACTTAAGTCGGATTTATTCATCATCTCTTTAGCGAGATTAATCATTTTTGTGGCTTGTTCTTTCGGTTGAGATTGAATCCCATATTGGGTAATCACCGTATCAATGATTCCCAGATTTTTGTTATCATCATCTAACATTTCTTGGAATTGTTGACGAATTTCAGAGATATTACACTCCCGCATAAACATCTGTTCATTTTCAATCAACAATTCTTGGACAGTTTTCATGGTAGCCAGTTTTTGACCAATCGCTTCCCGTTTTGCATCCGTTAAAGTCGTTACCATGTTGTGTTCTCCAAACATCTAAATTTCATTTTCATAGATTCTAATTTTGCATAGAAAAAACAATAATTCCTCATCCATAAGACAGATCTAATGTTCAAGTTTTTACCAATGGATTGTTCAGTTTGTTTTAAATAATAACTAACTTAAGATTTTTAGATAAAATCCGTCAATATTTCCTCAATTTACCAACGGATAAGTAATAAATGCCCATGACCTCTTCCCTTGCTACTTGAGGACTCTAGTTGCATTAAAGATTGCCAGGAGTGCCACTCCCACATCAGCAAAGACAGCCTCCCACAAGGTTGCTATCCCAATCACACCTAAACCGATAAACAAGCCTTTAATTCCCATTGCCAGTACAATATTCTGCACCACAATCTGGCGAGTCTTTTTGGCAACTTGAATCCCTTCCGCCACTTTAGACGGAGCATCGGTCATAATCACCACATCTGCTGTTTCAATCGCTGCATCCGATCCCAAGCCACCCATCGCCATACCGATATCCGCTCTAGCAATCACAGGAGCGTCGTTGATGCCATCCCCGACAAACGCAACTTTGCTGTTTCCAGATCGACTCAACAAAGCCTCAATAGCTTCTACTTTTCCTTCAGGTAACAATTCAGCCTTGTAAGAATCTAAACCCAACTGCTGTGCAATGCTTTTAGCAACGATGCCGTTGTCACCCGTCAACATCACGATTTGCTCAATGCCCAGGCTTTTGAGATCTTGAATCGCTTTGATGGCATCGTCCTTAATTTCATCGCCAATTAAAATGTAACCTGCATAACGTCCCTCAACAGCCAGATGAACCACAGTACCCTCAACATTGCAGGTATTGTGGTTAATGTTTTCTCGATGTAAAAGCCGATCATTTCCGGCGAGAACGACTTGATTGTTCACCGTCGCCCGAATACCATAACCCGCAATTTCTTCATAGTCTGTTATCTGGCCCTGCTCAATCGGTTGACCGTAGGCTTCTCGAATGGATTGTGCAATGGGGTGACTAGAATGAAATTCAGCTTGGGCAGCCAGTTTCAGCAATTCTGTTTCGGAAAAACCATTTTGAGTCACAATCTGGGCAACTTTAAACACCCCTTGAGTCAAGGTTCCGGTTTTATCAAAAACAACGGTTTTAACGGCGGTCAGGGCATCCAAAAACGTCGAACCTTTCACCAGAATGCCTCGTTTGGCAGCACCTCCAATACCCCCAAAGTAACCCAAGGGAATACTAATCACGAGTCCGCAGGGACAGGAAATCACCAGCAGAATTAAGGCGCGGTAAACCCATTCGCTGTGAGTTGCACCGGGAATAAAAACAGGCGGTAGAAGGGCCACAGCCAGGGACAGAACAACGACAACGGGGGTGTAGTAGCGAGCAAATCGGGTGATGAATTTCTCGGTTTCTGCCTTTTTACTGGTAGCATTCTCGACGAGATCAAGAATTTTAGCAATTGAAGATTCTCCAAAGGGTTTGGTAACTTGCACAGTCAGCACACCCGTTTGATTAATCATTCCTGCGAGAATCAATTCTCCAACTTTCACCGTGCGCGGAACTGATTCTCCGGTTAATGCTGAAGTATCAATTTGAGATTGACCTTCGAGAATTTCACCATCTAAGGGAATCTTTTCTCCAGGTTTGACAACAATAATGTCTCCCACATTAACGGTTTCTGGGGAGACTTGTTTAATTGTTCCATTAACGTTGAGATTGGCAGTGTCGGGACGAACTTCCAGCACAGACTTGATAGAGCGACGAGAGCGACCCACCGCGTATTCTTGAAACAACTCTCCAATGCGGAAAAACAGCATAACGGCGACGGCTTCAGGGAGTTGATGAATGGCAATCGCCCCTATTGTGGCAATGGTCATCAAAAAGTTTTCATCAAACACCTGTCCCCTGAGAATGTTCCGTCCCGCCGCTTTTAATACTATTGAGCCACTGATCAAATAAGCGGGAATGAACACGGCATACTCACCAATGTTGTAGGGCGTATTGTGGAGTGGCTGTTCAAAGACTATTCCCAGCACCAGCAAGACAATGACTCCGATCACTGGAAGCAGTTCCTGTTTTAGGTTAAACTCCCCTGAACCGTGACGATGGCTGTGGTCGTGGTCGTGAGCCTCTGGAATGATGATGGTGTAGCCTAGAGAGATGATGTGATCGCGAATTTCCTGCTCACTCACCTGCTTTGGGTCATAGGTCACACTTAAGCGTTCCGTCGCCACACTCACGGATATTTGTGCCACACCGGGTATTTTCTGTACCCCTGCTTCGATCTTGGCAGCACAGCTACCACAATCCATACCACCGACCTGCATCTGTTGAGTTTTCAGAGAAGGAGTCTGAGTCATTGCTCGTTTGCTGAATCAATCTTAATGATCAGCATTGTAGTCACATTCTTGAAAGATCTGAACCGTTTTTTTGTAATAAATAATGATTCCCATTCTAAGCTGCTCAGGTCAATGGATTAAATATAATAGAAAATAGTTATATATAGCAATACCTGTAGGATTTGTAAACAATGTAGGGGTTGTACCCCCGTGCCTACCCTACAATCTACTACCCCAATCTACGGGCAACCACGGGGGGTTTGCCCCTACAAAGTGTTTGGAATCTGACTTAGGATTGCTATAATTAAAGTAACGTCTAAGTTAATAACGTTGAGCCCATGAAAGCTCGACCCAAGAGAACGTTGTCAGGTGGAATTGTCAGCACCCCGCACTGAAGTGACGGGGCTTCAAGCCTCTAGCTTTAGTTAGTTGACCAGCCTGAGCCTAATGGCTACGTTATCGGTAAGTGTTAAAGACCCACCAATGGATGCGTAGCTAGTCCGTTGCTCTGGAACTCGAAAGTTAAACAGTTTTACGAGGGGTAAGACAGTGCTTTTGGGATAGTTACCGACCGATAACATTGGCGAAGCTAACTTTACCTGAGAAATCAGAGTGGGAGAAATCCTAAAAAACCGGGAATCAGCAAATACAACAATTTTTGTCGGTTCCCAATCCAATATTCACGGGGAATAAATTCCCCTGAGTCGTGTTTCCTCTCAGGTCTAAAGACGCTGAGTTTCCACACTCCCATCCTTTCTTTATGAATCGTAAGTCTATTTTCTCCTCATTGATGATTGGACTTCTAGCCGGTGGTACAGTCACAACTTTAGCCTTAGTCCTAGCTTTTAAAACGTTTGCTCAGGCTTCTCAAGCCTCACCTATTCCTGCTGCATCAACTCGATTGTCTCAAGCCGTTCCTGGGATGGGGGGCATGATGGGACAACCGGATCAACACTTCATTGTGATGATGATTCCCCATCACCAAGGAGCAATCACAATGGCAGATCTGGCACTTCAGCGATCGCAGCATCCCGAAATTCGCACTCTTGCCCAGTCCATCAAAGACAGTCAAACCCGTGAGATCGAGAAGATGGCAACTTGGTATCGGCAATGGTATAACGCTGATGTTCCGCAGGGGATACCGGGTATGGGGATGCACGGAAACTGGGGAGGCTATAACCCAGGGACGGTTTCGTCTGGGTGGCAAGCCAGCATGGGTTGTATGGGCGGTATGAGAACCATGCTAGGCAATACCACAGCCTTGCAAAATGCCTCAGATTTTGATCGCGCCTTTATTGAAGAAATGGTTCCTCATCATCAAATGGGTGTCAGGATGGCACAAATGGTGTTAGTCCATAGCAATCGCCCAGAGATTCGAGAATTAGCACAAGCAATTATTGATAGCCAAACGGCTGAAATTAACCAAATGCAGCAATGGTATCAAAACTGGTATTAGGGATGAATTGTTAAAATAAACAGGATTTACCACCAAATTCGATTTCCATTTTCATCCATCCTCGCTTGACGAATGACATCAGAAATTTCTTCCGCATCTCTAACATGATGAAGAGCTTTTCTTTCTCCATCGGGATATTCAACCATAAAATAAGTCGGAACAACGATATGATCTCCGGTAATATCTGGAGCATCTACCGCAACTTGTTTAGCTTTTTCTGCTAAGGTTTTAGAGTTATCAATCCGGTCTCCAGGGTTAGCAGTTAGTGTTTTGCCATTTTTTTCTAACTCTTCTTTTTGCCAACGTTTTTGTTCAGGATCAACTTCCTGGGGACTCATCGGTTGTTCAAATTCTTTTAAATTCGCTCTAGGTTCAGAATCACGATTCATTTTAAATCTCCTGATTTTAAGGCTTTTTTAACTATTTATACTGTAATTATTTCTGCCTCTAACCTTCATCTTTCGCGGGGAATAACCTATACAAGTTCTACAATTATCGTTATAAACTTGAGCTTGATTTGTTGTGTTTTAATTATTAATAAAATATCTAAAAATTTCTAATAGTTTATAATATCAAATTCTTAAATCGATGATACAGATGCTCCATTAAAACCCCTGTAGAGAGACGCGCCATGGCACGTCTCTACAGTAGACTTTAACTTCCTAAGACCGAGTTGGTAATGGATTTAATAGACTGATAAGCCTCGGTTAAGGTTTGAGAAATGGGTTGTTGATGGTGTAAAAATACTCTGGCACAATTGCGACCCGGTAAGCCAGAAATTGAACCACCTGGATGAGTTCCTGCTCCGGTTAAATATAATCCTTTAATCGGGGTATGGTAATTAGCAATTTCTGGTAAAGGACGGAAGAACATCATTTGTTCTAAGGTCATATCAATGTGATAGTAATTCCCATTCAAGGCTCCTAATCTTTCTCCTAATTCTGCTGGACTTTCCACCCGACGAGCAATAATCGATTGTTTTAAATTCGGAGAATAGTCCGCTAATTTATCTAAAACTCGATCCGCTACTTTATTCTTTAATTCATCTGTCCAACCTGTTCCTTTTAACCCCGTTCCTTCGGCTCCTTCAATTTGATAAGGCGCAAAAAATTCAATCCAAAGGGTATGTTTTCCGTCAGGAGCCATGGTTGGATCAAGCATTGTTGGAACCACAACATACATCGAAGGATCAGCATCAGGAATTTTGCCTAAAGTAGTATCATGGTGAGCAATTTCCACCTGTTTAACCGAGTCCGCAATTAATACAGAACCTATTAAATATTCATCTCGATGATCATGATGTTCAAACCGCAAAGGTTCCGATAATGCACAATCAATTTTGAGAATCGTTTCATTATTATTAACAATTCGCCGTTCTAACCGTTCTCGCAATTCAGAATCTGCATGATCGACATCCGCAGCATCCATTAAATGCAAAAACAAGCGTTTAGCATCAATATTAGAAATTACTCCTTTATTGGCTCGATATTCTTTGCCATTGGCAACCCTAACTCCAATGGCTTTTCCATCATCAACTAATACTTTTTCAACGTGTTGATCCGTTAAAATTACACCGCCATGAGCTTGAATTAAATTTAATAAAGCTTGAACTAATGCTCCTGTTCCTCCTTTCGGTCTAGCCATACCTGGATGATGTCGCATGGTCATCATCATCGCACCAACGGCGAGATTTTTTTGTGACGGTGGCGTTCCTAATTCTGATGCTAACCGAGCTAAAGGTGCTTTGAGAAATTCCTCATCAAACCATTCATTTAATAAGTCCTCAGCACTGCTTAACATAGTTCGGGCAAAATCGAGGGCTTTTTCCGGGGAACCCAGAACAGAAAACAAATCTTTCAGTTTACTAATATTGTAGTTTCCAGCAATATCAATAACAGATTGAGGGGGAGCGCTAAAAATGGGAATTGCAGCATTAATAAACCGTTGCCAAAATCCGACAAACTCTCGATATTTAGCGGCATCTCTGGCATTATATCGTCCAATTTCAGCACAGGTTTCTTCAATCGATCTATGGGCTAAAAAGTATTTGCCATCAGGATGAGGACAAAATACAACTGGATCACAAAATAAATATTCTAATCCATATTTATGCAGTTCTAATTCCTCTACTACTGGCCCTAAATGAATAAATTCATGATCAATGGCACACAGATTAAATTTAAACCCTGGAGCTTCTTGAGGAAGGGCTTCTTCTGTAGTAGCAGCACCCCCAGGAACAGACCGCTTTTCGAGTAATAAAACACTGTATCCGGCTTTTAAAAGATAAGACGCACAGGTTAAACCGTTGTGACCTGCTCCAATAATAATAACGTCGTAAGTTTCCATGATTAATATCTTTGTGTTGAAGTTTTTTGATAGAATGATAGGGGGCATTAAGACTCTAAAAAAATGCACCCCTAGTCCGAAAAAATATTTAAGCTTGGTGAGGATTTCCATCCCCAATAACAGCAATTTTATGGCGATAGACTAATTCACCACCATACCATCCTGTAATTCCTAAAAGTCCAGCCACAACTAAAGATAGAATAATTCCCCAAGGAGCAATACTATCAATAACATTATCCCACCGTAAAAATAAACTAATTCCTGATAATACTAACGCAGTAATATTACCGACCATGTGAATCCATCCCGCTTTATGTTCTCGGACTCGATGAATTTTAAAGAAATCTAACATTCCTGTTAATCCAGCTAAAATTCCAGTTAAAATTCCACCTACAATTAACCAAAATGATGCGGTTGCCCAAAATGAGGAATTGGTGAATAAAAATAGAATATCTGTCAATAAGGCTGTTGTTAAAAAGGCAACGGGAAAGGTAACAATTAAAGGATGCAGAGGATGTCCTAAAATCGCAACACTACTGGGAATCCCACTATCATAATATTCCTGTTCGTTGCCTTCAATTAAAGGTTCTAAATGAGTAATGCGGGTCATAAGTTGATCTCCAATGGTAAATGTAGGTAAATGTCTGAGGTTGAGCATAAACTTCAACCAAAACTAACTAGCTGATGGAAAAGATTCAACATCGGCTTCTGCTAACAAGGTGATTTTTTGAGGCTCTAAATTTAAGCGTTGAATGCGAAGATTTACCCCTTTCAAGTTAAAATTATCTAAATTTAAGAGTTCGCTAGATTCATCAATTAACGCCTGAGTTAATTCAGGAGAAACATTTCCTCCTTGAGAATATTGAATATCCTTGAGTTGAATCGTTTTGCGATCTGAACTGACCTCCGGTAAGGCTGTAAATGCAATTTTTGAGGATTCTCCCTTGGGGTGTGAAATCAGATAAGCTTGGAGAAAAAATCGACCCTCTCCAGGGAGTTTGAATTCAACCGCTTGAGTATCAATAATGTTCTGATTTCCCTCAACTGCAATTTCTAAACCTTGCAGTTTTTTGAGAATATAATCAGAATTAAAAGCCCGATTAATATCGGCTTCTGTTAACACAACTTCAGCCGTTGCTTGGGTCGGATGTTTAAGTTCAATTTGTCCGAAAGCAACACTCAGGGGATTAATAGAAATTTCAGAAGTTTTCATTTCCATTTTTTCCATTCTCAAGTCGCTTTTCATCACCATTCCTGTTCCTGAAATTGTGGCGGAGTCAACTTGACCCTGAACTAACTTAATCGGATCAGTATTAACATTGACATCCAGTTCTTCAACTTCATCTAATTGACTAGCTAGAGTCATTTCTGCTAGTTTGCTTAAGGCTTGTTCTCCTAAATCATCGTGTTTCTGACTCACTCAAATTATCCTCAGTCTGGGTTGAGGATATTGTATAGAATTGGAGCAAACTGTTAATCTATATTTAGGTAGAGAACCGGATTAAGTTTATGCCTCCTGATGGAGAAATATCGAGATATTTTTCATAATCTATTCCTGAAGAAAGAGGAGAACAATATTGTTTTTGATAATAGTAGTTTTAGTAATGCTTATTTTTTGGGAGAATAAAAAAATGGCTCATCAGAATCATAAATCTGGACTTGAAATTGTCCTACAATGTGCAGTTGAGTGTGAACACTGTGCCGATGAATGTATCGGAAATATGCCAGAATGCGCTCGTTTATGCCGAGATTGTTCTCAACTCTGTTGGGCAATTGCAGGGTTTATGAGTCGCGGTTCCCGCTTTATTGCGCCTCTGTGTCGGACTTGTTTAGAAATTTGTGAAGCTTGCGCTAAAGAATGTCAAAAACACAATAACACTCACTGTCAAAACTGTGCTAAAGCTTGCCAAAATGTGGCTGAAGAATACCGCAAAATTGCAATGGTGGGTGCTGCGATTTAAGGTTGTCTTTTAATCATAATAACGAAATCTCTAGCTATTCTCTAACTCTGTTTCCAAATTTTAATGCTTCCATCTCCATGACTACTGGCGAAAGTATGACCATCGGGGGTAATAAAAGTAACGGAATAAATCGCGCCACCTTGAGGGTTTAAACTCTCGATTAATTCTCCAGTGTGTAAATTCCAGATATTAATCGTTTGATCAGAGCTACCACTGGCTATTCTATTACCATCAGGACTAATTGCAACGGTATAAACGCAATTTTTATGGTGATTTAACGTGCGAATCAGTTGACCTTTTTGCAGATTCCAAATAAACAGTTTACCATCATCGCTACTCGTGACAATAAATTGATTATCGGGACTAATGGCTAAAGATCGGATATAAAATCGTTGAACTAAAGTTCGGCAAATTTTCATATTTCTCAAGTCCCAAATCATCACTTTTCTATCCCTTCCCCCACTAACAATAAAATCCCAATTAGAAGTCATATCGACACAATCAACAGCCCCAGAATGTTTATAAAGGGTTCTGAGGTTTTCTCCGGTGGCGACTTTCCATAACTGCACGGTATAATCCCAACAGCCACTAATTAAGTTTTCGCCATCGGGCGTAAATTTTAAACTGGTAATATAATGAGAATGCACTTTAATAGTTTTGATTAATGCTCCGGTTTTTAAATTCCAGAGTTTTATAGTATTATCACAACTCCCACTGGCTATTATAGAAGAATTGGGACTAATAGCAACGGCATAAATATGATCGTGATGTCCAGTAAAGGTGTGTAACAATTCTCCGGTTTGAGGATTTAAAACTTTAACACTTTTATCTTTACTTCCGGTGACTAAAATTTGACCGTTGGTGCTGATAGTACAGCAAAAAATATTAGCGGAATGGAGTTTTAGAGTTTGGATACAATTCCATTTTTCGACGGTTGAGAGAGGTTCATTAATTTTTTGAACATCTCGAATCATCAAATTAATTTCTTGAACTGCATTAATATTCCCTTGTTTAGAATATAAATCGGAAGCATCTAATAAATTATCAATAGCTGCCTGTTTTTGACCTATTTTAAAGTAAGCTATTCCGCGATAACGATAAGCATCTGCATAAGTAGGTTGTAGTTGTAATGCTTTCGTATAATTTTTAATGGCGGTTTGATAATCTCCCTGTTGTTCAGCACAATTTAACCCAGATTCTAGGTAAAAATCAGGATTATTGGTTAAGCCTTTTAAAAAAAACTCCAATCCTTCGCCGTAATGTAAATCATTAATCTGCAATTTAACAATACTTTTATTTTGATAATATTCTAAACTGATTTCTTTTTGTTCAATACGCTTCTGAAGTAAACGGGCGGGAAGAAACCCAGCAATAATGGCGGAATATTCGGATTTAAACTCATCAAATTTAATACTATTTTGAGAATCGGAATAAATTAAAATACAAACAATAGCTTGATTTTGAGTCATTTCTTCCCAACTGATCCACCATTGGGCAGTGCTGGGGAAACTATAGCGGGTTTTCACTTGAATGCCAATGGAATCATCCGTATGAATACGGAGATCAACACGGCCATCCCCACTGTCTGGGATAATTTCATAGTTAATATAACTTACAGAATCCCCTAAACATTTTTTAACGATTTCTTCTCCCAGTTTCCCCATCAGAGTATTTCTGAAAACGACTTGAGGGTCAGCTTTCCGATATTTTCTAACCATATCCCAAGCGTGTTGACGAATGGGGTTTAAGTCCTGACCCGAAAGGGTTTTAATTTCTCCATATCCAAGTTTTTCATAACGGTATAAACTGTTTAATCCAGTTTTGAGGCGCTGAATAAAGTGTCTTTGTTGGTTTTTGAGATAATCATTCATGTACATAGGTCTTGTGATTCCCTCTGAATTGGTGCAATCCCTGGTTTCATTTTATAGTGATAGGGAGGATAAAGTGATAATAAATATAATAGCCGCACGCTACAAACTTTTGATCCAGGTTCTAAATTGTTTTAGGGTAGCGTTTCGTCCTGATATTTGAATTTGTTGTAAATATTGAGGAATAATATCCGTTAAGGGTAAATTTGGGAAGGTGGGACTGTATTGAGTTTGTTGATAGTCTCCATTTTGCAAAATATAAATTTTTAAGAT
Source organism: Planktothrix mougeotii LEGE 06226 (assembly GCF_015207485.1). Taxonomy (NCBI): domain Bacteria; kingdom Bacillati; phylum Cyanobacteriota; class Cyanophyceae; order Oscillatoriales; family Microcoleaceae; genus Planktothrix; species Planktothrix mougeotii. Next base: position 103,645 of record NZ_JADEWU010000005.1, on the reverse strand, counting down.
CCTGTTTTCAAATCGCCAGAGTTCAGGAACCCCTAACGCAGCATAAATATAAGGATGGGTGCGGGAAGTAATATCAATTTCTAAGGCTAAATCTGGAGGGGGATCAACGGTTAAATCTAATCGTTTTTTATTTCTAACTAAGGCTTCATGTTGAATATAAAAACAGTTATCGGGTTCTATTCCTTGCTGCATGAGTTGATTTTTGAAAGTCGTAGAACCCAAAGGAAAAAATTCGATATCGAGTTCTTCTAATAACGCTTTAATTAAATCACTCACTAATTCTTTACTAGATTCGTGTTCAGGTAAAGGAGTCATAATTTCTAAGGTTCCATTCGCATAAGCAATTCGGGATGAACGATGTTCGCCTAATTCTTCTAAGATGGTTTCAAATTCTTGCCAAGTAATATGATTCAAGAACACCGTTTGTCCGGGGGGAACCGTAATCCGTTTTAGTTCTAACAACATTGTTAAACCTTCTGTAATAATCAGGATCAATTAAGTTAAGCCTAGTTTAAATTGTAGAAGAAATTCCGCCTTTGCTGCCTAAGCGACTTGATGATCCGCAATGGGAATTCCATAAATGCCCCTTTTATGGCAATCTATTAGTTAATAGGAGACACTATTCTGATCGCTGATTGAGATCAATCTATTATTAACTATGCAAACTTTACCTGTTCCAACTCAACCGACATCCGATCAAACTCCGGTGGATACGATGATTCACCGCCGCAAGACTCGCCCTGTCCAGGTGGGAACTGTTACCATTGGGGGGGGTCATCCGGTTGTTGTCCAATCGATGATTAATGAAGATACGATGGATATTGATGGGGCGACGGCTGCGGTACGTCGTTTACATGAAATCGGGTGTGAAATTGTGCGGGTGACAGTTCCCAGTGTGGGTCATGCGACGGCTGTTGGTAAAATTAAACAGAAATTAGCCGAAACTTATCAACCTGTTCCGTTAGTGGCGGATGTTCATCATAATGGCATGAAAATCGCCCTGGAAGTGGCAAAATATGTGGATAAAGTGCGGATTAATCCAGGGTTATATGTATTTGAAAAACCTAAAAGCGATCGCACCGAATATACTCAATCTGAATTTGATGAAATTGGCGATAAAATTAGGCAAACCTTAGAACCTTTAGTGGTTTCTTTGCGTGATCAAGGAAAAGCCCTGCGAATTGGCGTAAATCATGGTTCTTTAGCCGAAAGAATGTTATTTACCTATGGCGATACTCCAGAAGGCATGGTAGAATCGGCGTTAGAATTTATTAAAATTTGTGAATCTTTGGATTTTCAAAATATTGTGATTTCCCTCAAAGCATCACGGGTTCCGGTGATGGTAGCAGCGAACCGTTTAATGGTCAAACGGATGGATGAATTAGGCATGGATTATCCCTTACATTTAGGGGTGACAGAAGCCGGAGATGGAGAATATGGTCGGATTAAATCAACGGCTGGAATTGGTACGTTATTAGCCGGGGGAATTGGGGATACGATTCGAGTTTCTTTAACCGAAGCGCCTGAAAAAGAAATTCCCGTTTGTTATAGTATTCTGCAAGCTTTAGGACTGCGGAAAACGATGGTGGAATATGTCGCTTGTCCGTCCTGCGGTCGGACTTTATTTAACTTAGAAGAAGTCTTACATCAAGTCCGTGAAGCCACAAAACATTTAACGGGTTTAGATATTGCGGTGATGGGATGTATTGTGAATGGCCCCGGAGAAATGGCGGATGCAGACTATGGTTATGTTGGTAAACAACCGGGCTTTATTTCTCTTTATCGCGGTCGAGAAGAAATTAAAAAAGTCCCTGAAACTCAAGGGGTAGAAGAATTAATTAACTTAATTAAAGCGGATGGCCGTTGGGTTGATCCTTAATTTAATTCATGTAGAGACAATTTAATTCATGTAGAGACAATTTAATTCATGTAGAGACAATTTAATTCATGTAGAGACGCGCCATGGCACGTCTCTACTAAATCCTGTTCCCAGTTCACAGTTCCCTAGCTCTACGCGCTATAAAGGTCAACAGTCAACTGAAACCTGTGCTACATTGGGCGTATTGATATTGAAATTTATATTTTCTGGTTCAGCAAACAGATGGTTATTTCAAGAAGTGGGCTTGTTCTTGGTGCAACGGCAGTGATGTTAACGGCTGTGGCGGTTGCAGGGGCGGGAATTCATCTTTCGAGTCAAGCATCCTTTCGGGAAAGTCCCAAGGAGTTGATTGACGAAGTTTGGCAGGTGATCCATAAAAGTTATGTGGATGGAACCTTTAATCAAGTGGACTGGACGGCTGTTCGCACTGAATATTTAAACCGCAACTACACCAGCGACGAACAAGCCTACACCGCTATTCGGGAAATGTTGAAGAAGCTCGATGACCCCTACACGCGCTTCATGAACCCCGAAGAATTCAAAAATATGCAAATTGATACGTCTGGGGAATTAACCGGGGTCGGGATTCAATTAACCCAAGATGAAGAAACGAAAAAATTAGTGGTGATTTCTCCCATTGAAGGTTCTCCAGCATTTACCGCCGGAGTTCAAGCCCAAGATATTATTAGTGAAATTGATGGTCGCAGCACCGAGGGAATGGATATTAATGAAGCGGTGAGTTTAATTCGCGGGCCAGTGGGAACAAAAGTTAATATTAAAATATTACGGGGAGATAAACCTTTAGATTTTAATATTACTCGCGATCGCATTGAAATTCATCCGGTTCGTGCGTCTAAAAATACAAGTTCGGCGGGAGAAATTGGTTATATTCGCTTAAATACTTTTAGCGCGAATGCGTCTGAAGAAATGCGCGAAGCCATTAATGATTTAGAGAAACAAAATGTGGCAGGTTATATCCTTGATTTACGGTCTAATCCGGGGGGATTACTGTATTCTAGTATTGAAATTGCTCGAATGTGGTTAAATCAAGGCGATATTGTTTCTACGGTTGATCGTCAAGGGGAAACAGACCGTCAAAAAGCCAATAATCGGGCGTTAACCAATAAACCTTTAGTGGTTTTAGTAGATGGGGGTTCAGCCAGCGCCAGTGAAATTTTATCCGGTGCATTACAAGATAACAAACGGGCGGTTTTAGTGGGAACAAAAACCTTTGGGAAAGGGTTAGTTCAATCTGTCCGAGGGGTGGGAAATGGTTCGGGTTTAGCCGTAACCATTGCGAAATATTTTACTCCCAGTGGTCGAGATATTAACCATGAAGGCATTCAACCGGATATTAAAGTTGAACTCACCGAAGCCCAACGAGATGAGTTAAGAAAAGATCGAACAAAAGTAGGAACAACGGCTGATCCTCAATATGTTAAAGGGTTAGAAATTCTCAAGGGCGAAATTGCTAAAACAAAACAAGGAACCCAAGCTCAATCTAAATAATTAGAAGCGAGAATATAGGGGCGGGAACACTCGCCCTTAATGATTAATGATAACATTTTCTGTGAAAATTCTGAGAAAATTGAAGATGAAATCTTTAAAGGGGCGCTACAGATAAAATTTATGGCAAGCAAATACCGCAAATCTGGTTATCATCCGATTCGCAAGCTCAAAGTAATCTTAGCAGGTCTTCAGATTGCGATCGCAACGGAGTTTAGTGTTGCTTACAAAGTCATTTTATCTGTCGTCGTCTTAGTGATTGCTGTGATTTTTAGCCAATGGCCGGATCTCATATTTATTTTTTTAGTGACGGGGCTAATGTTAATCGCTGAATTATTCAATAGTGCCATTGAAGGTTTATGTGATTTTTTGGAACAACAGTATGATGAGAAAATTCGCGCTATCAAAGACATTTCTGCTGCTGCTGTTGGCATCAGTATTTTAATTTGGGCAGTGGCTTTAATTTTTGAAAGCCACCATCTGTGGTCGCTATTAATATGAAATCCCATTACAGATGATCCCGCCTAACCCTGTAGAGACGTTGCATGCAACGTCTCTACAGGGGGGGGATTTGTAGCCAAAGGTTTAATTTAAAGGAAAAATTAATTCCAATCACCCTACAGAAATTTTTATTTATTTCCTATTAGATTGTTTAAACAACCAAACACCATCTCGATAATATTTTAATTGAAAATGAGGATGATTTTGTAAACGTTTTACTAATCCGATGATTAATTCAGGAGAACTCGGCCATCCGGGGTGACGTTGGTTTAATAAGACATATTGAAAGGGTTCTAAATCGAGTGTTTCTCGTCCTTCAATGGCTAACTCTAGGCGAGGACGATGGGTGAGATGGGGGGCGATTTTATCCGTTGTTAAGACATTATCCTGAGTTTTAATATAGCTGAGGGCTTCCCGTGTTGCTTGCCAATTATCCAGGGTTGTTAAATATTTAGAGGTAAAATAACCATATTTTGCTAAAGCAAAAAATGCAATTAAAGACCATAAAATTATCCATTTTCGATGTTTAAACCATCCTTCACCGTTGGCTAAATTTTCAATAACTGCTAACATCAGAAAGGGTAAAATCGCTAAGGAATATTGTTGCGTTAAATTCTTCATTTGTGGATTTTCCGCTAACAGATTTAAAAATAAAATCGGGGTGGCAGAAATTAGGGGGGTTAAATGTCGCCCCCATAAGCCCCAAATTAGGGGAATTAGAAGCAAAATTAAGTATTCTAAATTGGCTAAGGTTAAAATTTTACTTAATACTAATCCCGGTTTTAATAGAATATTTAAGGTAATTTCAGAGAGAGAATTACCGAGAAAACTATAAACTCCAACGGCGATGGGGGGTGCTTGGGAAAAGTGGGGGATAATGAATTCTGTAGAGATGAAAAACCACAAGAGTCCTAAAATTATTGAGAGCATAGCATAACGCCATTTTTTCTCAAATATTAATAGCCAAATTCCCATTGCGATTAATAATACAGATAAAACTTCTTTGCAACCTAAAATAATAAAAATTGTGAAAATAAATCCTAAAATATTATTGCTTCTAGCAAATAAAACGGCATATAAAATTGCAGGTAAAGCGATGACTTCGGGGTGAAAATCAAATAAATTAACATTAAAAATTAATGGATATAATAAATACACAAAAGCTAAGGTTTGAGCTTGGGTTTCCTTTAAACCCGCTTGTAACGATAGCTGATAAGTCGGTAACGCACCCAAGGACAGGGAAAAAGCTTGAATCGCAAATAACCAATGAACATCAGGATAAATTTTATAAAATAAGGCAATAATATACAGAATATAAGCGGCATGATCTCCTAAAATATGTAATCCTCGAAAAGATACAAAGGGTTCTTTTCCTTGGCTGATTAAATAAATACCATTATCAAAAATTCCTAAATCATAAGCATTAGATTGAAATAAAGCATGACGTAAACTGCTAGAAATAAATAAAATAAAACTACTAATAATAATTGCTGTTATGACTGAATGAATTTTAATTATTTTAAAGGAAATATTCATATTATTAGGGTTTAATTTTGTTCATCCAGTCGGAAATTGTTGAAAATTCGGCTTGCTTTTTTAACCAAATTAAATACTTTTCTAGTCGATTTAATAAATGAATTCCTGATAAACGCTTCATAGAATTCGGAAGTTTAAATTTAGAAATATCCGTAAATTCCCAAGGATGAAAATTGAGATTAAGATAGCGATCGCTATCAAGAGTCATTTTAGAAGCAAACTGAATTAACGGAAAGGGAAGGTTTTTGAAACTTAACCCAAAGAGGGGAAAGGGGACAAAGGGTGTTACAGAGAGGGGAAGATTGAGTAAATGATCACAATAATGAACTGTGCGACGTTTACCCTGATAATAATTCGAATTGAAGGAAGAATGGTATTGATATCCTGATGCTAAAATCGCTTGTTCATTAATGATTTGCTGTTCTCCCATACGGAACCCAGAAACCGTTTGTCCCGAAATTTCTTCTAACACTTGTTTAGATTTCCACAAATCTTCCGGGGAAAATTTAGAATGATAAAAACCGTGAGAAGCGATTTCATGGGTTCTCGCGATCGCTTCTATTAATTCAGGATGATTCAATGCAAAATTAGCCGTGACAAAAAAGGTAGCCCTAATGTGTAAATGTTCGAGTAAAGATAGGATATTTCTTAATCCCATTAAAGAAATATCAAACTGGACAGAAGGTTTAATTTTCTCCCCATATTTCAGGGGAGCATCAAATTCTTCTACATCAAAATTCAGGAGAATATACTTCGTCATAACACCCTAAATCATCTAATTAAGCGGTTGTACAATCACTTCAATATTATTAGGATACCCTCTCGTAATTACCCGATCTTGCCCCATATTTGCCCAAGTTAATCGACCATTAACATAAATTTCTGCCCGAATTCTATAAATCCCATTCTGTTGAATTTGGGCGGGATTATAAATCAAAGAAAAGGGAACCGGAACCTGTTGACCCCGTAACGGAATGGTTTGTTGAGCAATATTTCGAGGTGCACGATTTGGACTGGTTGTATCTTGTAATGTAACAACAACAGTTGAATTTGGAGGTAATGCAATGCGTTGACGGTAAGTAATTGTTCCAGTTACTTTTGATTCTTGGGGTCGTTGATTTCCTTGGGTTCTGAGTACCCGTTCTGTAATTGGTCTTTGATTATTATTCGGTTGAATTGTGAAGCTTCTGGAGTTCACTTGATAGGATGCTTTTTGAGAATTTCCCGCATAACCGTCTCGCTGTTGTTGCACAGAAAAGCGATCAAACAGTTGTCCATTACGATAACTGACCGCCATGAATAAACCCGATTGTCCTTGACAAATATTAATGTGATAATTCTCTGTCATAAAATATGCTTCCTGGGGAACACCGCGACAACCTTGAGTCGCAAAATCTATTTCTCGTTGTGCGAGGACGGGAGGAATAATATTAAGGGCTGATGTTAAAGTTAATACTGTAGACGTTAGGAATAAACGGACAAGAAATGGACTTTTTTGTTGATTTTGGGTGCTGATCATCTTTTTCCATTGTAATCTGCTCAAATTGATATTATATCATTATTGTTTCATGGCATAAACCCTTAAGCTACCCAAAGATGTTGAGCAAAGCGAACTGAAAAACTAATCAGTAACAGGGTAAAAAATCCCAAGGTGACATAACCCCAACGACGATGATGGGATAGCATTACCCCTAAAGCTAAACTAACAGAAACAATCCCATAAGCTAAACGACTGAGGGAAATTGTACCGCCAGATGCTAATAATAAACCTAAGGCACAGAAGCCATAATTAACTGCGACTAAACTGAGTTCATAACGTAAATACCAGAGTAAATAACCACCCCCTAAAATAATCGCTGTGTTGAGTAAGGGATCACCTGCAATTAACCATAAAATAAACAGTAATAAACAGAAACTATAATCAAATTTTACCTCCCCTAATTGATCACGATATCGCCAAATAAAATAACCGATTATAGCAATAATTATAACTAAAAGTGGATGCCAAGGATCAACAATTGTACCTTTTTTCCAATTTTGAGAACCGATTAAAATTTGCATCACCATTTTCAACCATCCTTGACTATCAAATCCGGTTTGGCGTTGCCATTGGGTGTGTTGAACGGTAATAAAGGCAATGGGATTATTAAATTTTATCCAACAATAGAGGCTATAAAATAATAAACCACAGCCACTTAATAAACCCGATAAATAAGCGATCGCAGGTTTTCGTTTTTGCCAAGCTGTAATTAGAAAAGCTGGAATTAAAGCGATTCCAGTAATGCGCGTTGCCGTTGCTAAACTCCCCCATAAAATCCCTTGAGGATACTTTTCTAAATCAAAGGCTTTTAAGGCAGCAATACTCAAGAATAAAAATAAACCTTCCGTATAAATAACAGTGCCAAAAATTGATAATGGACACCAAGCTAATATAGCTGTTGCCCAACGGGCAGCTTGAGAATTATTGGTGATTTCCACCCATTGATACAGTAAAATTAAAGCCCCAAAAAAAGCAAAATTATTAATTAAAACCCCTGCCACTTCAAAGGGTAAGCCTAAATTCATTAATCCTCGAATTAATAACGGAAATAAGGGAAAAAATGCCACATTTCCGCCCGGTTCTGTCTGGTTAATGATTTCATATCCCGAAGTCGCAATAATTTGATAGAGGGGACTATCCCAAGCAGAAAAAACTCCCCAGCCCCACGCAGAAGAAACGGGAGAAAATAAAGCACTTGCGAAGAAAGTCAACAGAATAATACTGCGACTCAGTATCCCCATTGTTAAGGCAAAAATAATCCCATTAGATTGACAAATTGTGGCAATTTTAGTTAAAAAATCTAGTAATTTAGCAACAAGTTGAGTTAGCACCTTCCGATAATTCATAGGTTGTTTTTTCACGCCCTTATTTACAATTCAATTAAAAATCAACTTTAATTTACAATTAGAGAAATTCTACCAAGGATCAGGCAAAATTGACATTTTTAATAAAAATTGCAGATTCAGATAAATTATGCTAGAAAAATGAATAAGGGAAGAAAAAGCTGACCCGTGCTTTCTCTGTAACTCAAAACCTCGATTTGTGCCAGGAAATGTCCTATGTTTTTCAATGCAACTCAACTTTTAATTGATAACTTTGTTGAACAACTTCGCTCAGGATATCATCATACCTATGGGAGATTTAATGCCCATTATGGGGATATTGTCGCTTGGGCTGGAGGGATGGCTTTAGAAAATATTGCCAATAGCGATGCCCTCTATCATGATGTTGAACATACCATAATCGTTACATTAGTCGGTCAGGAAATTTTACGCGGAAAACATATCCGTGAAGGTGGGGTTTCTAGCGAAGATTGGCTGCATTTTATGATCTCTCTAGTTTGTCATGATATTGGTTATGTTAAAGGGGTTTGTCGCCAAGATCGAGAGGGATATTATGCCACAGGATGTGATGAAAACAGGGTACTTTTGCCCTTTGGATGTACAGATGCGAGTTTAATGCCTTATCATGTTGATCGGGCTAAATTGTTTATTAAAGAACGATTTGGGGGACATCCTTTAATTCAGTCAAATGTGATTCAATCTAATATTGAACTGACGCGATTTCCAGTTCCTCAAAAATCCGATCATCAAGATACAATCCATTATCCCGGTTTAGTGCGGGCGGCCGATTTAATTGGTCAATTAAGTGATCCTCGATATCTTCAAAAAATTAGTGCCTTATTTTATGAGTTTGAAGAAACAGGATTTAATCAAAAAGCAGGCTATCATAATCCCGGAGAGTTGCGAAGAAATTACCCTCAATTTTATTGGCATAAAGTTTATCCCTATATTAAAGATAGTCTACGGTACTTATCTTTAACTCAGCAAGGCCAACAAATTATTGCCAATCTGCACGCCAATGTCTTCCTGGTTGAACATGAGGAAACCATCAAGGAGGTTGTTATGGTTTAATCTGTTTAATCGTTGAAGGATAAGATTTTAATGTTCCATCAGGTCATCTATCCCAAAATAGGGTAAACTACTTTATATTTTAAATTTTTCATGAGTTCCATGACGAATTCTGTTTTTTCGCCTTTACAAAGTCGTTTACTCACGGGGTTACTGATTTTAGTCGTGAGTTGGTTAAGCTTTCAATTTTTAGGTTATGTTGGCGAATTAATCAGTATATTAGTGACCTCTGGATTAATTGCCTTTCTTCTGAACTACGCCGTAGCAAAATTAGAACGCTTTATTCCGCGAGGAATTGCCGCCGCTTTAGTGTATTTAATTGCAATTGTAACCTTTGTAATTATTGCCTTAACTCTTGTCCCACCTGTCTTTAATCAAGGACGACAATTAATTACTCGATTACCCGAATTAATAGAATCAGGACGGCAACAGTTAGCGGAATTTCAAGTTTGGAGTGCTGAACGAAATTTACCCTTTGATGTGGGAATTTTACAACAGCAACTGTTGTCTCGAATTCAATCAACCATTGAACCCATCCTGACCGGAAGTTTAGGCTTAGTTCTGGGAACCTTTAATTGGTTTTTTGACTTAATTTTTATTTTGGTCATTGCCTTTTATATGTTATTAGATGGGGAACGGTTATGGAACCTCCTAATCACTATTTTATCCCCCCAAATTCGAGAGGTTTTAACCTTTTCACTAGAACGAAATTTGAAAAAATTTGTCTTAGGACAAACCTTGCAGGGAATATTTATGGCAACCACCTTAACCGTTGCCTTTTTAATGTTAAAAGTTCCCTATTTCCTGTTATTTGCCGTTGTGATTGGATTATTGGAAATTATTCCATTTGTAGGAGCAACATTAGGGATTGGAACTGTCACTATTATTGTCGCTTTTATTGATTGGTGGCTGGCTTTACAAGTGTTAGCGGTTGCCATTGCAATTCAACAAGTGAAGGATAATATTGTTGCCCCTCGAATTATGGGAGATTTAACCGGATTAAGCCCTGTAATTATTTTTAGCGCTTTATTATTAGGAGGAAAAATAGCCGGATTATTAGGATTTATTCTGGCGATTCCGATGGCTGGGGTGGTTAAAAGTATTATTGAAGTGGTTGTTGATCCCACTTTACCCCCTCAAACCGGTTCCTTCTTTTATAATCCTTTAGATTCAAAAGTTAACTTAACGCCAACGGAAACTTTATCTCTAGCCGAACAAGAACGCTTGAAGGTGTAAACTAAAAAAATAGAGACGCAACTCTACACGTTTTTCAACAATTCTTTGAGTGAAAAATCTGAACTATGAAATGGTGGCAACGACTTAAAACTAATCCTTTAGCTCAATTTGGAGCCGGAATTTTATTGTTATTTTATGTGATCGTCATTGCAGCAGATTTTGTTGCGCCTTATAGTCCTTATGAATCGCAACTGAACGCTTCATTATTGCCACCGACTCAAATTTATTGGTATAACCAACAAGGGGAATGGATTGGCCCCCATGTTTACCCCACAACTCAAGGCCCGGTGGATATTGAAACGGGAATTCGTCAACTTAATGTTGATAAAAGTCAGCCGAGTCCTGTCCGATTTTTTGTCCAGGGAGAACCCTATAAAATATTAGGAATTATCCCGTTTAATCGACATTTATTTGGCACAATTGGAGCCGGACAAATTAACCTAGTGGGAACCGATGAACAAGCTAGAGATCAATTTAGTCGGATTATTTTTGGAGGTCGAATTAGTCTCACTATTGGATTAGTAGGAATTCTAATTTCGTTCCCGTTAGGAATGATTTTTGGAGGAATTTCTGGTTATTTTGGGGGGTGGTTAGATACTTTTATTATGCGAAGTGTTGAAGTATTAATGATAATTCCTGGGTTATATTTATTGGTCGCATTAGTAGGTATATTACCCCCGCAAATAACCAGTACCCAGCGTTTTTTATTGATTGTGGTGATTATTTCCTTTATTAGTTGGGCTGGGTTAGCACGAGTAATTCGAGGACAAGTTTTATCGATTAAAGAACAACAATTTGTCCAAGCTTCACGGGCGATAGGAGCTAATTCTTTCTATATTATTACTCGTCATATTTTACCCCAAACCGCAACCTATCTCATTATTTCGGCTACATTATCAATTCCCAGTTTCATCATTGCAGAATCAGTTTTAAGCTTTTTGGGTTTAGGAATTCAACAACCCGATCCCTCTTGGGGAAATTTATTATCTTCGGCAACAAATGCCTCAATTTTAGTGTTACAACCTTGGTTAATTTGGCCCCCTGCTATTTTAATTATTTTAACGGTATTAGCTTTTAATTTATTAGGAGATGGGTTAAGAGATGCCCTTGATCCTCGGAGTCTGCAACGATAAAAACAATTGAATTCAAGTTCTACTGATGTTAACTGATAAATCTGGATGTCGAAATGTTGTGATTGTTGGAGGCGGCCCATCGGGACTCGCGATCGCTTTAATGTTAGCAAAACGGGGCTGGACAGAAATTACTGTTTTAGAAAAACGAAAAACGGCTGACTATTACGAACCCGATAAAGCGTTTAACTATCAAATTGATGGTCGAGGTCAAAAATTATTGGATGGGCTGGAATTAACCCCAAATCTAGCAGAAATGAGTGTTTCTAGTCAAGAATTTTACTTAACTATAATTCAACTTAATGGAAAGCGAAAAACGATAAAATTACCCTTTATTAATCCTAATCGAAAAACAGCTTATTGGTTGCCTCGAAGAACCTTTGTTTCTTTACTTTATGAAGAAATTGAACGTAATTGGCAACAGCAAATCACTGTTTTATTTGAAACGAAATGTATTGAATTAAATCAGAAACAGGAACAATTGCAGGTCATTGTTGAATCAAAAAATAGCGAATTAAAGCGTTTTACACCGGGTTTTGTAGTCGGTTGTGATGGTTTAAATTCTATTGTTCGTCAAACCCTAAACGACTGGGAAAAACCTGATAATCATCGCTTTGAAATGCAGTATTTCCCCTCGCCTAGTTCAGGACTGCGCTATCAAGTGTTAACCTTACCGCCTCAATTTCCGCTTTCAAACCAACTAGATGATCAATCTGTCTGTACAATGGCTTATGCAATTCGGGGTAAAGCCGTAGAAGGTCAGAAAAAAATTTCTTTGGGTTTATTACCAATGAAAAATCCCGATGAACCTCGAACTGCTAATATTATTACTTATCCTCATCATAAAATTTGGACTTTGAAAACAAATGAAGAATTATATCATTTTTTAGAACAATCTTTCCCTCAATTATCCATTCGTGATATTATTTCTGAGTCTGAAATTACCCGATTTGTCAACAGTCAAGGTGGTGTTTTTCCCGTTCCTCAATTTTGTTCAGGATTACACTTTTTATTAAAATCTGATCAAAATTTCTCGGCTATCCTTTTATTAGGAGATGCAGTCCATTGTTTTCCCCCCGATATTGGTCAAGGGGTCAACTCAGCGTTAGAAGATGTCTATATTTTACAACAGATTCTCGAAGAAACTCAAGATGATTTATTGTTGGCTTTACCGCTATATGAAACTCGACGTTCTGGAGATATTGAAGCGTTAATTCGTTTAGCTCAAACGGTTTTTCCTTGGCAATATAACCAAAATGGGTTCCGTCGAAAGTTATGGGATATCACCTTTTTAATTAGACTGCTTCTGAATCGATTTTTGCCTTTCTTTTTCAGTCCTCCTGCATTTTTAATGATTCAAGATTATCAACTCAGTTATCAAGAAATTTGGCATCAAAACCAACGTACAAATCAACGTTTGCTGATTTTCAGTATAACGCTGTTAGGCCTATTATTCGTTCTAGGATTCAGTTTTAACGTTTAACTCAAATAAGATTGAGAAGCTAACTTCTACCTTGTTCACCCAGGTAGGACGTTAAAGTTTGATAATCGGAAAAATCTGAACAGTTAATGGCTTGTTCTGTTAACGCAATTTTGGGGTTAATGGTACACTTTAATTGATAATTTCCGGTAAAAAATTTACAGGTTGAACAAGGAATTTCATGTAATTTTTTAACCCTGGTTATTCCTTGGGTCAGCATTCTATAGGTACTCCAGATTAACGAAAAAACTAATAACCAAGCAACACTAAAGCAAACAATCTGCAATAGGATCGGTAAAATAAGATTAAAAAAATATAGAATTTGAGACATGGCAGTTAGGAATAACAAAGAGGTAAGCTAAAGCTAATACTCATCTATTCTGAAGGGATGACTGTTTTCCCTCATCTAACTTCAGCATGATCTGTTTGTGAATTCGGTTTGTAAATTAAGCGATAAAGCTCATCCATTGAAGAAGTCTCATCATTGATTACAACCGAAATTAACAAAATCTCTACCTTAAGTTAGAAAATAAATTGATCAGAAATCGGTAAAGTATTGATTACTTCTCTATGAAGTTAAGCTTGGGAATTGAAATTTTCTGGATTCATATTGCTAAATATCCCTTAACTCCTTTTTGGATTATTTAATGGGATTTTTAAGTAAAAAATGTCCTCTTTTGAGGGTTGAGATTGCCATCTTTATCGATAAAGTTGGTGATGAATTGTAGCGTTTCGTTTCAACGCTGAAACACAATTTCTCCAAAGTTGGGTGTTGCTAGTGCAGTCGGGTTTGATTTTTTTCTATCCCTTTCTCTGATTCATGAATGGGTTTTTTTTTAATATTAACCCGGATGCACTGGCTCATCTTTAGCAACTTGGATTCGCTCTGATGGAGTCAGTAAATACATGGCAGCGAAATTCCCAAAATTTGATCAAGGTCTGGCTCAAGACCCAACCACTCGCCGAATTTGGTACGGGATTGCCACGGCCCATGATTTTGAAAGCCATGATGGCATGAACGAGGAAAATCTCTATCAAAAGATTTTTGCCTCTCATTTTGGTCATTTGGCGATTATCTTTTTATGGACATCCGGCAACCTGTTCCATGTCGCTTGGCAAGGAAATTTTGAACAGTGGATTCGAGATCCCCTGCACATTCGTCCCATTGCCCATGCCATCTGGGACCCCCAATTTGGCAAACCGGCGGTGGAAGCCTTCTCCCAAGCCGGAGCTATAAACCCCGTTAATATTGCCTATTCGGGCGTTTATCATTGGTGGTATACCATTGGGATGAGAACCAACGCCGATCTCTATCAAGGCGCTGTGTTCCTCCTGCTGTTGGCGGCATTGTTTCTGTTTGCAGGATGGTTACACCTTCAACCCAAATATCGTCCGAGTTTGTCTTGGTTTAAGAATGCAGAGTCTCGCTTAAACCATCACTTAGCGGGTTTGTTCGGGGTGAGTTCCTTGGCTTGGACAGGCCATTTAGTTCACGTTGCCATCCCGGAATCCCGTGGCCAGCACGTCGGTTGGGATAACTTCTTGACCACGTTGCCCCATCCAGCCGGACTCAAACCCTTCTTTACGGCAAATTGGGGGGTTTATGCCCAAAATCCTGATACAGCACGGCACGTTTTTGGCTCATCGGACGGGGCAGGAACGGCGATTTTAACGTTTTTGGGCGGGTTTCATCCCCAAACTGAATCGTTATGGTTGACGGATATTGCCCATCACCATTTAGCGATCGCAGTTATCTTTATTATTGCAGGTCATATGTACCGAACCAACTTCGGGATTGGCCACAGTATTAAAGAGATGTTGAACTCGAAAGATCCGTTGTTTGGGGTTCCCACCGAAGGACAGTTCAACTTACCTCACCAAGGTTTGTATGATACCTATAACAACTCCCTGCACTTCCAGTTAGGAATTCATCTGGCTGCGTTGGGGGTGGTGACGTCGCTGGTGGCGCAGCATATGTATTCGATGCCACCCTATGCGTTTATCGCCAGGGATTATACAACCCAATCGGCGCTGTATACCCATCATCAATATATTGCTGGGTTTCTCATGGTCGGAGCCTTTGCCCATGCGGCCATCTTCTGGGTACGGGACTATGACCCCGACCAAAACAAAGGCAACGTTTTAGATCGGGTTTTGAATCACAAAGAGGCGATTATTTCTCATTTAAGTTGGGTGTCTCTATTTTTGGGATTCCATACCCTGGGTATATACGTTCACAATGATGTCGTCGTTGCCTTTGGGACACCGGAAAAGCAAATTTTGATTGAACCTGTGTTTGCTCAGTTCATTCAAGCAGCGCACGGTAAAGCCCTTTATGCAATGGATGTGTTACTGGCGAACCCTGACAGTATTGCCCATACCGCTTGGCCGAATCATGGGAATGTTTGGTTGCCCGGTTGGTTAGCAGCGATTAATTCGGGTAAGAATTCGCTATTTTTAACCATTGGCCCTGGGGACTTCTTAGTTCACCATGCGATCGCTCTCGGTTTGCATACTACCACCTTAATCTGTGTTAAAGGTGCTTTAGATGCCCGTGGCACTAAACTGATGCCTGATAAGAAAGACTTCGGTTTTACCTTCCCTTGTGATGGCCCTGGACGGGGCGGGACTTGTCAAACGTCAGCTTGGGAGCAATCTTTCTTCCTAGCGACCTTCTGGATGTTGAATACCCTGGGTTGGGTAACATTCTATTTCCACTGGAAGCATTTAGGGGTCTGGCAAGGAAACGTTGCTCAATTTAATGAAAGCTCAACCTATATTATGGGTTGGTTACGGGATTACCTTTGGCTGTATTCAGCCCAGGTGATCAATGGTTACAACCCCTACGGAACCAGTAACCTCTCGGTTTGGGCCTGGATGTTCCTGTTCGGACATTTGGTTTGGGCCACTGGGTTTATGTTCCTGATCTCTTGGCGAGGTTATTGGCAAGAACTCATTGAAACGTTAGTTTGGGCCCATGAACGCACCCCTCTGGCGAACCTCGTGATCTGGAAAGACAAACCCGTTTCGCTGTCAATTGTTCAAGGATGGTTAACGGGTTTAGTTCACTTTACGGTGGGCTATATCCTCACCTATGCTGCATTTCTACTGGCTTCAACGGCTGGGAAATTTGGCTGATCATCCCTGAAATAATCAATGCTTAACCATAGGGGTGACGAAAGTTGCCCCTATGTTTTTGGGCATAAATTAATTTTTTCAACTTCTTAGAAATCAGGTTAGCTATGATAGGGATGAACCCTGTTGCAACACCAACCAAAATGAGTATTAATCTCACCTCTGCAAAAAGAGCAATGATAATATTAGTATCCAACAAGTATCTACCACTCATTGATATCTACCCTTTCACAATCTTGCTCAATTGCCTGACGCATCAATTGGAGGTCATCAGAAGAGATGCAGCCAGCAAAACGGAGTAATTGCTGTCCGGTTGTCCCTCGAACTTCTTTTTTTACTAATGTTCGTGCAAATTTGAGTACCTGCCATTGCAAATCCTCTGGCATGACTTTTAGTTGTTCCACAACTTCATCAATGATGGAAATGTTCATTTTGTTTTTGTTAACTCCTTTCTTCTATCATACTTAGAATTCATCTTGTTTCTAGGTTTGAGCTAGAGTAGTGCTTGGATAAATGTTGTATCTAAAAACAAGCGATCGCTATTGATCATTCTGTTTCCTGACTTTTGGGCGTACCCTAGAGATAATGGTCGTGTTCTGTAGACCCAAAAGCAATACAAGATCTTTTATAAAATCCGAATATTCATTGCTTAGAACTGCATTGATTAATGATTGCCTTTCTCAAGAAATCTTCCAAAGAATTCTCGATATAAATTAGTGCTATCAATAACAATAAGATTCTTCCGAGCGCGTGTAAGTGCAGTATAAATCAACTCATTGAGGGAACCTTCCTCTTTAATCTTATCGGTATTGGAGATAATTAATACCAGAGTGTGTGTTTCCCATCCCTTAAATGAGTGAATAGTTGAAAGCTTGACAGTTCCAGCATTGGGCCAAAAGTGAAGCTTACGCCCTCGCCGAATCTCTTCTAAACCTCTCTTAAAGCTTGGATCTTTTTCAGGATTTTTAACATTGTTTCGTTCAGATTTAGCTAAAAGATTTTTATATTCTTCTTCTGTCTCACCCGCATGAGTTGTGCATTCGTGCGCTTCCTTGCGAAATTGATACTCTAAAGTGCGGACTGCCTCATGGGTTGGAGCAAGGATTACTAGGTCGTTTGGATGAATATTAAGGTCTAAAATTTCCTTTTGTATAAGGCAGAAAATATCTTTATCGCTAATTCCTGGCTTGTGATAGTATTTAACACTTGCAGGTGTTTCAAACAGGTTATTCTGCACCACTTCTACATCACTATCAAGTTGGTAACACCCCTTAAAATAGAAGTCTTGAAACGCTTGAGCAACACGAAGTGTCGCTGTTTCCATCCGAAAAGACTCTTTCAATTC
The DNA here is from genome assembly GCF_015207485.1 of Planktothrix mougeotii LEGE 06226. NCBI lineage: Bacteria > Bacillati > Cyanobacteriota > Cyanophyceae > Oscillatoriales > Microcoleaceae > Planktothrix > Planktothrix mougeotii. The sequence continues at coordinate 85,946 of NZ_JADEWU010000005.1, read as the reverse complement.
ATTCCACCGACCCGGTACAGTTGGAATAATAGGAAATCGGTCATCACCCATCTGGCGACCATAGACATTTTGCTTCTCATCACCGAAAACCACAAATTCACCATCTTCGGCGAGAAAGTAGTTGACCAGAAGACGTAGCCACTCTTGTTTGTAGTCCTGCACCTCATCTACTAAAATTGTTTGATAACGATTGATACGGTTCTTAACAGGTTCAAAGAAGTTTTCTTGATCAGATGCCATGATCAAATCTTCATATACAAGTCCATAATTATTGGATTTTGTTTTGAAAAATTGGTGGTAGTTTGTAATCTCAAAAGCTGACCAGGTAAAGGGTGCACGAACTTCACTGACGCGATCATGGATGTAATTTCGTAGTGTAATATTGAATGTAAGAATCAGCACAATCTCCTTTGTGCGACTATATGCAGCTACAGCCCGTGCAGCCAGAACTTTTGTCTTGCCACAACCAGCTACACCACGGACTTTCTGACGCTTATTAGCATAACTTTGAATTAGCTCTTGTTGACGGTTTGTGTATTGAATTTCTCTACCAATATCAGGTGTATGTTCAGGTGGGTTTAGGAATCGTTTAAAACTTTTATATAAATCTTTATTAAAGAGTTTGGACGGGGTATTCAGTCGTGCTTTACCAAGTACCCTATTAAAAAAAATAGCATTTAGAGCATCATTCCCTAAGATTTGGGTATAGCCTGGATTCGAGCAAAAACTTTCAGCACTTTTTGTACTCTCATTATCGAAGTAAACAGCAGTTTGAACGACAGAGAAAAATTTGGAATCTTGAATCTTAGCTTCAAATAGTTTATCAATATGGAGTTTATAAAGATTTTCTTTGTAACTCTCAACCTGCTTCAAAGGTGAAAGGATTTTGCTCTCGTCCTTTTTGAGAAGCCAGGAAAAAGATCCACCTTTGGGATTTGTATAATTGCTGAGTTTCCAATCCTTGACCTCAATCACGAGTACACCTGCATCTGGTCGGACAATTACTAGATCAGGGCGATCGCCATTGAGAAAAGGCTGAACATAAATTTCATAGTTATCATTGAGATTATTGAGCAAAAAGTCAAGTAGATGTCTCTCACCAGGAGTAAGAGGGACTCGGAAGTTATTAATATCTTCTAAGGGTGGAAAGCACTGTGCCATAGCTTTGTCAATAAATATATTCTACTAAAATTATAAACCTCTACTGATATTTTGTACGAAACTTAAATCACATTAGTTTAATGTTATTTGGAAACCGAAAAAGCATACACTTTAAACAACTATTCTTCCCAAACCCATTGACCCAAACCCCAACAATACATCCATATTCTCGATACCAATACCGGGGTGACTCGCTTGGAAGTTGGCCCCCAAACCATTACGCTGCGGGATCATGATCGCCTTGCCTTGCGTCCAGAGTCCATGATCGTTGTCCCCCCTCGCTATTATTGCATCATTGCTAATCCGGTTTTGCGGGATGAAGACGGTCAACCCTTGGCAGATCAACATGGTCAAATTCGGCTGCGCTATCAAGCTAATTCCATGACGACATCAATTGTATGTCCTAAGACTTCATAGACTTTTCGTTGTTTAAAAAGTTCTAAACAATCAGCATTAATTTTATTGTTGGCGGCTTCTTGTTGTAAGATTTTTAAAGCTGTTACAGTAGGTAATCCGCTTTTATAAGGGCGATCGCCGGCTGTTAGGGCATCATAAATATCTGCAATAGTAATAATTTGAGCTTGGATGGGAATTTCGGGGAATTTTAATCCCAAAGGATATCCGGTTCCATCCAGTTTTTCATGATGTCGATAAGCAATGGTGGGAATATTTTTTAAGTCATTTGTCCAGGGAATTTGCTTTAAAAATTCATAAGTATAACTAACATGGGATTCAATCTTTTCTCGTTCTTCTGGGGTTAAATTGCCTCGTTCTACTAACAGTTGATTAATTTCTTCTGAAGTTAATAAAGGTTTTATTTGTCCATCTAAATCTCGATAGGTCATTTGAGCCAGTTCCCGCAGATGGTTTAAGGGATCTTCTGCTAAAACTCTGGGTTCATTTGCTTCTAACAAAACAGCCCAATATTGGCTTAATTTAGCAATTGATTCTGATAATTTTGTATCTAATTCTGGGATAGATTTACAAAATTGACATTCCGTTTCTGGTGATAATTTCTGGGCGGAATGCTGCAACAAATGTTCGTATTTAGTTTGGGTACATTCTAATTCTAAGGTGCGTTGTGCTAAGGCAAATCGATGACGGATAATCTCTAATTGCAGCGAATAAAGTTTTTTCGGTTTGGTTAAAATTGCTTCAGGAACACCCACTTTCCCAAAATCATGTAATAATGCAGCATACCGAAGTTCTTGAAGTTGACGTTCACTAAAACAAAAAGGAGCTAAGGAACCCGAATGAACGGTATTCACTTCTTGACTTAAACGAACTGCTAATTCTGCTACTCGTTCTGAATGACCATAGGTACAAGGATCACGGGCTTCAATAACTTGTACAGACGTGCGAACAAACCCCTCAAACAGATGTTCAATACTTTCTTGTAAATGATTTCGTTCAATGGAAATAGCCGCTTGGGAGGCGAGCGATCGCAAAATTCGCTCTTCCCAAATCGAATAAGGTTGGGTCATTTCTACTGCATTTTCAGCCGTAATTGCCACATCCGGGTTGATTTTGCGGTTAATGAGTTGTAGAACCCCAATCACTTCTCCTTTGCGATTTTGCATCGGAACCACTAATACCGAACGAGTCCGATAACTAATATTTTCATCAAAACTACGATCCAGTTGATAGGGTTCATGTTCTGGTAAATTATAGGCATCGGGAATATTTAATGAAACGGATTTTAACGCCACATATCCAGCTAAACTTCGAGGAGTTAATGGAATGGCAAATTCTTTAAAGGATAAATTCGGTAAAGACGCATTTTGTGCCACTTTAAACAGCAATTTGGGGTTGTTATCACTGTGATCAATCAGATAGACACTCCCCGCATCACTCCAAGTAATTTCCCGACTTTTTGTTAATATTAAATTCAGCAGGGTACTTAACTCTTGAGTTCCAGATAGAGCCGTACCAATATCAAGCAGTTTCTCAATGAGTTCGGCTTGCTCATCGAAGTTATGGAACAATTCGGGTTTCTCAAAAATTATTTTCATTCGACACTTTCACTCCACTTCCCTCGAACTATTAATACGGTGAAATTTAGTTACTCTATCCTAAAGTTATTCAGAAAAAAAATCAGCACTGATGTTATGATTAACCCAGTGCTGAAATTTGTTGAGCTAAAGCAAAATCTTTCTCGGTTAACCCCCCAGCGTCATGAGTTGTTAGACTAATGGTGACTTTATTATAAGAAATCTCTAAATCGGGGTGATGTCCAGCAACTTCTGAAGGTTCGACTAACTTGTTGACAAATTCAATCGCTTCAATAAAATTTTTAAATCGTTTGATTAATTTTAAATAGTCTCCTTCTACTGTCCAATCTGGAACTTGCTGGGAAAGCTGTTGAATTTGGCTATTACTGAGTCGTCCTACCATGGGCTACTTTAAAATGATAATAAATGTAGGATTAAAATAACTATCCGCTCTCACCCAGAGTTTGTGTTAGCAGTTGCTTTCACAATAGGGTAAGAGCGGTCTAGCGGGTCTCCTGGATTAGAACCTGACTGCCGGAAGATCATTTAGTATGAGTCCGGTTATCTAGGTCAGCGAGTGTCCTAAATGAACACAAACTTTGCACTAGATGACAGCCCCGGCGCACAGTCGGCATTTTCCAATCCGGTGACCCATGGGTTTACTACTTTCAATCATGGGCATCACCTCCTTGGCTCCCTAAACGGTTTAATGCGTTCAGTGTTTACATTTTTTAAGATAACACAGGATTTTAAAATTGTGTGTTCCTCAGATGTTAAGAAAATCAAATATTTTACATCGATAAAATTAAGATTTTGCAATCTATCGAGAGGAATAGGGAACAGCGATTTACTGGGAGTAGGGAACAGGGGGTGAGAAAAAGTGATTAGTCATCTTGTTTAACCCTGTTGTTCCAACTCGGCTAAATTCAGGTTTTCATAACATTCAAAGGGTTGATGAATCCAAGGGTTATCCGCTAGATAATCGACAAAATAATCGGGAGCCATTACTGAACAACTTTTATACCAGAGAACCGCCGTTTTCATCTCTTGGATTTGAGGATAACGAGATTGCAACCAACGGATAGATTCTTGTAAACTAATCCCAGAATCCACTAAATCATCCACTAATAAAACGTGACTTCCCAAGGTGTCCGTCGTCATGGTTAAGTGTTCAGCAATTTTGATCGCGCCTCGAACTTTTCCCCCTGGCCCATGATAGGATGATGTTGCTAAAATCGCCATCGGTTGTTCAAAAATCCGAGACAGAATATCCCCGACTCGTAACCCTCCCCTCGCTAAACAGACAATTTGATTAAATTGCCATTGAGACTGATAAATTTTTACCGCTAAGGTTTCAATTTTGTGGTGGTATTCCGTCGCTGAAATATACAAATCGCTCATACTGGGTAATGGTTCAAAACACAAAGGATTGTTCAAATCATATCAAAGACTTAGGACATTTTAGATAAACAGCGTTCTAAATAAATTTGAGCCACTTTATCCATCGGAAGATAATGTAGACATTCTTGGAATAATCTAGCAGCCTCGGAGTAACATTCTAAATAATATTGCATTAATCCATATTCAAAGGTGGTTTTTGTCCGAAGTTTTCCGGCTTTTATTTCCGGCAAATCTGAATCAAATACTTCATATACCGTTACCGCATCAGATTTTCCTTTGACTTTGACTCGATCAATAATCCGAATTGCATACTCGTTGGCATTTCCTAAAGCCATAAAAGTAGGATGGGTAATTAATAAAGACACCCCATAATTTTTTGTTAAATTCTCAATGCGAGAAGCCACATTAACAGAATCACTAATCACTGTACTATCCAGTCGATTTTTACCCCCCACAATTCCTAACATTAATCCTCCGGTATTAATACCAATTCCAATTTTAATCGGGGGACGTTCGGGGCGTTGTCGGGTTTCATTATACTCATTCAGTCGGCTAATCATTGAAATCCCAGCCCGAACTGCATCATCAGCAGACCCGCCAAATAATGCCATAATTTCATCCCCAATATATTTATCAATAAAACCATAATTTTCGACGATGGCAGGTTCCATGCGACTTAAAAACGCATTAATAAATTTAAAATTATCTTCAGGAGTCATCCCTTCAGAAAGGCTGGTAAAGTCCCGAATATCAGCAAATAAAATCGACATTTCCTTTTGAACTGCCGCCCCTAACTGAACTTCTACAATACTTTCATAACCTAAAAAAGATAGAAATTCATGGGGAACAAATCGCGCCGCCGCATCCGTTAGTTCAAATTCCGAATCTAACGCTTCATCTAAATGAAGATTCAATTCTGAAAGTTTTGCCATAAATTGTAAGCGTTCTTCTTCGGCAGTTTTTCGTTCTGTAATATCAACGACAAACCCTTCATAATACAGTAATTCATTCTGATCATTAAAGACAGCCCGTGCATTTTCTGAAATCCAAATAATGCTACCATCTTTGCGGTAGGCTTTAAATTCAAATCCTGAAACTTCCCCTTGTTGATCAATTAATTGTATAAAATCTAATCGGCGTTGAGAATCTACATAAATTTGTTCTTCAACATTCATAACCGTTGACATTAAATCCCAAGGAGAATCATAACCTAAAATCTTCGCTAAGGCAGGATTTGCACTGATATAATGCCCCGCCCTGGTGGTTTGAAATAAGCCTTCACTGGCATTTTCAAATATACTGCGATATTTTTCTTCGGCTTGTCTTAAAGCCAGTTCTGTTTGCTGACGTTTTGTGATATCTTGAAACGCCAGAATCGCATACATTAAATCCCCCTCTTCATCATAAGTCGGTGTTACCCAATTTTCAAGCAATATCGTTTGTTCTCCTTGATTCACTTCTAAAATAAACGTGGTATCGGGTGTAGGATTATATAAATCACAATAAGGTGTTAATTGATCAAATTGATGCTGTTGACACCAATTGAGATAAGCTTGATAAATATTAGATAAAGCTTCACAAAATAATCCAGGAGTGACTTTAGTTTTGAGCAATTGTTGAGCTTTTTGATTGGTAAAATAGGGTTTACCCGTAGGGTCTAAAACAGCAACGCCAACCGGAATTCCTTCTAAGAATTGCGTCATCTGTTGTTCATTATTACGAACTTGAGAATAAAGTTTCGCATTATCAATGGAAATCGCGGCTTGAGAAAACAGAATTTTGAGGACTTCTAATCGTTCTGGAGTAAACACTGCGGTTGCTAAGTTATTTTCAAGGTATAGAATTCCAATCAATTTTCCTCGATTTTGAATGGGAGTCATGAGGATTGATTTAGATTGATGTTCTATTAAATAAGGATCATTACGATACCGAGATTCTTGACGAGCATCTGCTAAAATCATAAACTCTTGGGTTTGAATCACGGTATTTAAAATTAACAAAGGTAAGGCATTACTTTGTTCTACAGAAACGGATTTTAATAAGGATTCAATCTCAATAGACCCTCCGTTCATCGGGTTTAAACTGGCTATTGCTTCTATCGCTAATTTTCCTGATTTAGATAAAAGAATACAACATTTTTCGGCTCCTGCGTTTTCAATTACCACTTGAATTAATCGTTTCAAAAGTTGTTCTAAATCGATTTCTTGAGATAAAGCTTGAGAAGCTTTTGTCACCGTTGCTAAATCGAGAGCAGCCGAACCTCCATGACTACTAGAAATAATAGTTTCTGTAGCATTATTACTGATTGTTGTTCCTGTTGTAGGAATAACAAGTTGTGATAAAATAGAATGTAAAAGTTGAGGATAACGAGATTCTAAATCTTTGACTTTTGCCAAAGCACCCCAATGAGCATAACTATAATAGGCATCAATTAAATAAACCCGGGCTATTTTTTCTTTCCCCCAATCTAAATAAAATTTAGCCGCTAATTCCTCTGCTAACGCTTCTTCTTGAATAAATTGATAGGTTTTAGCTAAAGTAATCGCTTGTTCATAGGCTTCAATGGCTTTAATATAATCTCCTTGAATGTGGTTAAATTCTGCCTCCACCAAATAAAATAGATGGGAAAAGTTCATCGGAGTCCCCTGAGAAAAAGCTTTTAATTTTTCTTGGTTTTGAGTTACTTTTTCTAAAATTTTAACTTGGTCTTCCGGCGATAACTCCGGGTAGATTGCTAAATCAATTAAAGATTGATAACAATAAAAAAACGGTTGTAAAACAAAATAGGTGTCTTGGTTTAAATAGTATTCAGCTTGCTGAGACCATTCCTTCGCCTGTTGTAATTTATCTAATCTATAATTCAGAACCATGAAATTTAAACTAAGTTCAAAAGAAATTTCCTGGGTCGAATATCCAATTTCAGTCGTTCCTATTGTGCCATTTTCAGCATAACCTGTAAAATTTAATGAGGTGTCTCCCTCTAATTTTCCATTTAAAATTTGCAAGCTTTGATGATAGGTGGTAAAAATTAATAGTTCTGACGGACATTTAAAATTTTGTAATTGATTTAAACACTGACTCAATTCAAGCTCCAATTCAGAGACATCCTTTCCTGTGAAATAAGCGATTTCAAGATAAGCTTGAGCGAGACAATAAGCTTCATCAATTTTCCCAGCTTCTTGAGCTTGTAAATAGCAAGTTTTGAGGGGAGATAAAACCTGCTTTAAGGAAGTTTTCCAAGGTTTAATAAACCGATAAACCAGTTGTTTAATTTTGATAATGAATGCGGAATTTGCTTGTTTTTGCGATAATTCTAAAGCTAATTCTCCCATTTGATTCCCGAACTCAATTTCCCCTTGGGTACAAAGAATAAATCCAAAGACAGCATAGACAAAACTTGATAACGTTGTATTTCCTTGTTGATAGGATAAATGAATGAGTTTTAAAACCCAAAATGGGAATTGTTCGGGAATTACCCGATAAGCGGAAGGAAAAGCAGAGGTTAAAATTGTAAATAAATTTACTAAATTAGTATCGGATAATTCGGGTAAATCTAATAACGCTAAGGGTGTTCTTCCCCCTAAATCAGTCATAAAATTATGCTTAAATTTTTGCCAACTTTCTTGACTAAAATTATCACCCCAGGTAACCCCTAATTGTTGACAAACAGCTAATGCAAGATTGACCGCATTTTGATCTTGATTTTGGTTTCTATAAGCTTGAATCATTAACTCATAAATTCTTACTTTATGTCCTAATATTTTAGCATTTTCTAAAACAATATTTCCCCACTTCTGTAAATTTTCCCAATCTTGACTAAGATAAGCAATTTCTGCTGCTTCTGTGTATAATTCTAAGGTTAATTGATAGTCTCGTTCCCAACTTTCACTTGCCAATAACCCCAGACCAATCGCTAAATGTCCAATGGCTGTCGGATAGGCGGTGGCAATTTTCGCTTTTCGTCCGGCTATTAAATTAAATAAGGCTAATTGATCTCGTTCTTTTTGATCCTGAATTAAGCCGACTCCTAAATTAAGTTGATTAATAATATTTAATAAAACTTCGGTTGAAATGATATTTAAAATCATCTTAATGGATTGATTAAAATATTGTTTTTTAATTTGATTTAAAAGGGAATTTCCGATTTTCAAATGGGTCGCTTGTCGTTGATGAGTTGGAATTAAAAGATAAGCAGCTTGTTGAACCCGGTCATGAATAAATTGGTATTTATCAATACCGGGTTGTAACAACGGTAAGGTTTCATTCGGATCAAAGTGTGAAGGGGAAGATACTTCGGTTTCTAAGGAATAAAAGGGATAAATATCTCTAGCAATAACAATAAATTGAGCCTGTAAAGCAATTTCTAAAGCTTTTAATGTTTCTAAATAAGTTTTTTGAGTTGAGGTGGCTAAATCTACTGCATTAAATTGATTTCCTAAACAAGCCGCAATTTTTAAAATTTCTTGGGTATCTGGCGGTAATTGTTGTAATTGATGAAGAATTAAATCTAAAATATTAGAGTTAATAGAACGGGTTTTAATTTGAGTTAAATTACATTGCCAACCTCCGAATAAATTTCGATTTTTCAACGAAGATTGAGGCGGATTAAACCAAATTAGTTCTTCTGTGTATAAGGATTGGAGAAATTGACGAACAAAAAAAGGATTTCCTTGTGTTTTTTGACTGACTAATTCTGCCAAAGGTTTAGCCCGGTCTAAGGAACAAACTAATGTTTCTGCTATCAGTTGATTAATGGCAGAATCTTCTAAAGCATTTAAAGGAATTCGATGTAAGGGAATTCCTGAATTTTCTAAGGTTTCTAAGATTTTAATTAAAGGATGGGTTTCCCCGATCTCGTCATCCCGATACGCTAAAATTAACACTAAGGTGGGAGGTGTAGAATAAATATTTTGTTCAGGACTCATCAAAACCTGAATTAATCGTAAGGATTCAACATCAGCCCATTGTAAATCATCTAAAAAAATGACTAAGGGATGATGAGGTTGGGCAAAAGTTTGAATTAGCTTTTGAATTAAGCGATTAAACTGATTCAGGTCAATTTTGACCTCCAATTCAGTCAGGGAAGACTGTTGATTTAATAAAACTTTCAGTTCAGGAATAACAGCCATTAAAACCGGGGCTTGATCTCCGAGTCCATTTAAAAGTTTCTTTTTCCAAGCTTCTACCTGTTCCAAAGGTTCAGTTAACACTTGTTGAATTAATTGTTTAATCCCTTGTACCCATCCCCAGAAAGGCGTATTCGTTTTAAATTGATCAAATTTTCCGGTGATAAAATAACTCTCTAAGGTGACACAAGGAGTTACAGGCAAAACTCCTGTTCGACAATATGCCACGGTTTGATAGAATTCTTGAACGAGGGCAGACTTGCCTATTCCTGATTGACCTGTAATTACAATAATTTCCGATTGAGCTTTGTTTAAAATCGAATTTAAACGCTCAATTTCTGGCACTCGCCCATAAAATTTATTCGGAATAATAAATCGATCATTTAAGTCAATCGTCGCCAAAGGAAAGGTCGGAATATCCCCCAGCTTTTCCCATTGTTCTAAACAATTTTCTAAATCATAGCGCAGTCCTAATGGAGTTTGATAACGCTCCTCTGGATTTTTAGCCATCAATTTTAAAATAATATTATTGAGCATTATCGGTAAGGTTGGTTTAATTTTGCTTAAAGGCTGAGGAAGTAAGGCTAAATGAGCATGAATTAACTCTAGGGGATCAGAAGATGGAAACGGAAGTTTTCGAGTTAATAATTGATAAAGGGTTACTCCTAAAGAATACAAATCTGTGCGATAATCAATACCCCAATGGGTTCGTCCGGTTTGTTCGGGAGACATATAAGCTAAAGTTCCTTCTAATCCTTGAGAATTAACAACTTCTTGATGGGAATGATTGAGTTGAATAGAAATACTAAAATCAATCAGTTGAACCCTCAAAGTTTCCGGGTGAATTAAAATATTTTGCAGCTTAACATCTTTATGAATGACCCGATGTTGATACAATTGTTCTAAAATTTGAGTAATTTCAATGGCAATTTTTAATAATTCACTTAAGGTTAGTTCTCGCTGTACTAAATAATCGGCTAGTGAAATATAGCCTTGATCAGCCATAATCAAGGCAAACCCATTACAATAGGGTTCTAAATCCAGAATCGGAACAATACCGGATATATTAAGAGCTTTGGCAATGCGATATTGATTTCTAAATTCAATCAGGGAGGGTACGGTTGGATATTCACTGCGTAATAGTTTAATCACAACCGGGTAACCATCAGACAAACGAATCCCACGATAAACCAGTGTTCTCGAACCATTATAAATCGGGTTAAGAATCTGATAGCCAGGTAAAGTGATCATAGCGGGGTTCTTGTTTATCGAAACCGGGAAAGGGTGTCATCTGAAAATAGGACGTGTGGTGATTAACACCTCACTCCTTCACATCAGAAAGGCAAGTTACGAAGCGGTTTGTTGAGTACGCGGTGGCGGGTGGGGGGTAGCGGGGTCAGAACATACAACGGTCAACTCTCAGTGCTCAACATCCTCAACTCTTTTTTTTAATGATAATTGATTCAGTGAGGGTCGTCCGATAGCCCCTGCAAATATCCAACCTTCGGGTAATATTGTCCCTGTTAGAATTACTTCTGTGCAGTTGGCCTCATTGACAACAGCACCCTGAAGAGTAGCATCGGAAAGATCAGCCTGTGTTAAATTTGTCCCACTCAAATTAGCATCCTTTAGATTAGCGCGAACCAATTGCGCCTGACTCAAATCAGCATCACTGAGATCTGCACGACTCAAATCACAAGAATTCAATCGAGTCTGTTGTAAATTAGTCCCAACACATTTGACTCGCTGTAGATTAGCCCCTGTCATGTTAGCTTGGCTTAAATTCGCCACTACTAATTTAGCGTAATTTAAGTTAGCATGGGTGAGGTTGGTTTGTTGAAGATTGGCTCCTATTAAATTAGCATGACTTAAATTAACTCCCGTTAAATCGAGAGCGGATAGATTTGCGCCTTGAAAATTGCGATCGCCATTCTTATATCTTCGCAGCAGTTCTCCGCCATTGGTAATGCTAATATCTCGTTGGGGGGGAAACCGTAAATGAAAGGTTAAAGTATTCCCGCTTTCAATGACTCGTGCTAATTCTTCATAAAAAGGATAGGAACCTAAACCGCTTAACCTCAACCAACCCCGTGAACGAGTCATCGCCACAAATAATTGATTACGGAAATTAAGGTTATTTTCAGCACTAGCAATTTGATCTAAACCTACCAAATAAACCATATCTGCTTCATGTCCTTTGGCTCGATGAATCCGAGAAATCGTTACCCCGCCTTCACACCAAAAATGATTGGCATGGGTATTATTAGAAGTCGGTTTGAGAATATTACAGTCTGGTGTTCCAGGGATGAAAATATCAATTCCTTGCTGCATTAAACAATTAGCAATCTGGGTTTCAAGTTGTATCGCTTCCCACCCTATTCCTAACACAATGACTAATATTTCTCGACTGGGACGTAACCCATCAATTTTTAAGTTGTATAGAATGCGATCGCTTAAAGCGGTTAATTCTTCTGAACGAGAACGATAGGCCTCAAATTCAATTAAAGGTTTTTTCCATAACGTCGCCACCGGATGAGGCGAATGATTTTCAGGACGCTGAATTGTAATCGTTTCACCTGATTTTAAAGGAGAATTATAGGGAGAGTTTTCTGGCTTTTTTAAATTCGTTAACTTGACTTTATACCCCATCATTTCCCAATCTTCTGCCCACTTCATTCCGGTTAATAATCCTTGCGGACGCAATAACCCTAAACCAATCCCGTGAGCGGCCGTTAAAATCGGATCTGGAATCCGATAAGATCGAGACATAATCTCGGTTTTTTTAATTCCGTTGCCATATTCTCCCGTAACCAATTGTCCCCACTCATCCCCGAACAATTCACTCGCCGTCGGTACTTTTAAACTTTCTAAACTTTGAACTTCATCATAGGCCCAAATCAATCGTTTTTGAGGAATTTCAGAATTATTGTCTTCTTCTCGATTAACAGGACGTAAGGCTTGATACGCCATCCAATAAAAAGGCTGTTTTCCCTCAAATTTTAAATCTTCATCAACAATAAAATCCTGACCTTCATCAATTAAAATAGCATCAAAAATAGTGGGAATCGTTGCCGATGCTAATAAATGATAACAAGCTTCTGCTAAGGCTTCATTGGCGTTTGAACGAGTCGTTTGTTGAACACTTTGGCTCCAAACTCCCGCAGCTTGACAAATAGTACGATAAAAACCAGGTTGATCCTTTGCCCCCCAAGCATGAAGAACTTTTAATTTAGAATTCTGGGGATCATACCTGATTTGATTACAACTAAACCGCTTTAACCCTTGATCAATGTATTGTAAAATTGGATCATATAAACTGCGACTAAAAAATACAACGGCAATATCCCATTCAGGATGCTTTAGGTGCATTTGTGCTGCTTTTTGACACAGTAACACCGTTTTTCCTGAACCTGCAATACCCCGAATTCGTTGTGGCCCTGGGGGGATTACTTTGGCAATTTGTTCCTGTTGTAAATCCAGTTCAGAAATACGTTTTCTAGCAATAGCTAACACTGCACTGCGCGTTAAAGCGGTTTCTAAATCCTCCGTTTGGCTGAAAAAAAAGCGACGACTCGGTGGACGAAATAACGGTGTTCCACTAATAACCGCCTTTAACAGTGCCCATTGTTCCTCAGAAAGTTTACTTCCCCGCGTGACTAACGGTGCATTCTCAATTTTTTCAATTAAACTAGAATGTTGACCGTTGACAGGTGAAGGTTCCGAGAAAAAGGGTGTGTTTGCTGTAATTAAAGATTCGACAGTCTTAAACCCTAGATCCTCTTGAAATACAATAGGAGGAGAACTCGGCAACCGATCAAATCCCCGGTATTGCCATTGAGAGTGAAGAATGCGAGGTAAGGCGACGAGGACACGACCCGGAACCTGATGATGCAGAATCTCTTCTAAATTGCAATAGTCCAGTAAGGCAAATAGTTGATGTTCTGCCTGTTGATAGGGGTTCGCCTGGGTGGTATAAAAGTCTTGGAGTTCCCAACGATGACCTGTAATTCCTAGAATTTGCTCAATTGTTATTGATTTCACCTCAATAATAATTAATCCCAATTCTGCATCTACGATTAAAATATCCGGTTCTTTCCGAAAGGTTCCCAATTTTTTCGAGAAAATCGGATAACGCCAATAGGCAATACAATCTCGTGGCTCAAAGCTTTGACAAATCGCCATCCAGACTTGAGATTCGGCTTTTTCTCCCCCCATAAACAGGGGTTCAGTAGTAATAAATTTACGATCTGGGGACAAAGATTCTCCGATTATTTTTAGGGTGTGGGGAAACAGAGGAAAGGAGGAGACAAGGAGTAGGGTGCACTTCTGGCGACTCGCCCACACCAACAACAGTCAACCATCCTTAGTTCTACCTTAAAATCTGGGTAAAAAAGCGATTTTTGGAAGATAATAACTAGGAGCAAAACTCTTGCAACAACAGGACATCTTGACTATTCACCCTAAAATTGTTTCTGACACCATTCTGATGATCTAGGTTTTGACCTCCCTGGGAGTGTCAACTTATCTCAACCTCTGTTAACTTTGTTTTACCTGATATCCACTAAGCGTCGATCACAAACTCAATTGAGTCTCATGGCTCCTTTTTATCGCCTGACCTTATTTGTATTCGCTTGTATTGCCTACTGCGGTGGAACGTTCTGCTTCAGTGGAAGTGCGGTTGCGAAGGTTGAGAACGAAACCCAACATCTCACAGACACAAACCGCCATCTCTTTACCCGACCCCTCACGGCTGGGTCTGATTTAGAGCGTTCTGCTGTATCCCGGCAAATTGCCCAAAATAACCCTGAAAAACCGCCAGCCAAAGAGCCTAAAAAACCGCCGAAACCCAAAAAATCATCTTTCCGCTTCCCCTCAAAGATATTAATCCTAGGGGTAGGAGCTTTCGTGATTACGCTCGGAGCTATTTTAATCTTAATTCGGCTGATGAGTCCTCCTAATGAGGATGAAGATACAGTGGTGGATATTGAGGCGCAAACGGTTCCAGAAAATCTCCCGGAACCCCCAAAAATACAATCCCCCCCGCCATCAGTAGAGGTTAAAGCCATTACCCAGGGACAGATGCAAGTTTCTCCCACGGTTCTCCAACGGTCACAGCCTCCGGCTCCTGTAGAACAAAATGGTTATCGAGACACGACATTACAGGTTTCTCCCCCCGATACGCCATCGGACAAACCGACGACCTCTGAAAACCCCCTAGGCGTGAATATCCCCGTAACGGATACGGTCAATCTTAATCCACAGTCCTATGGACTGAAACTTGATCCCCAGGACAAATGGATTAATGATTTAAAACAGACCAGTCCTGATATTAGAAATAATGCAATTTGGGAACTGGCGCAAGCAGGAGATTCGAGGGCTATTCAACCGTTATTAGAGTTATTAATTTATTCGGATTCTAATCAACGTAGTTTAGTTTTAGCTGCTCTCTCAGAAATTGGAACTCGCACGTTAAAACCCCTGAGTCGCGCCTTAAGTTTGTCTCTCCAAGATGAAAATGCTGAAGTTAGAAAAAATGCTATTCGAGATTTAACCCGAATTTATGATTTAGCAACACAAATGAATCAAATCTTACAGCGAGCTATGGATGATCCTGATCCTGAAGTTAAAGAACTGGCTAAATGGGCAACTAATCGATTAAGCCGCCTCCGTTCTGTTTCGACCCACGATGAACCTCCGAGTTGAAGGTAAGGCCCTAGAACAGGGAATTTCAAGCTGGTTTCCTCTGAAAAAAATTATATTCTATCCCTATTCCCTATTTTCTGTTCCCTGTTCCCTGTTCGTAATTCGTAATTCGTAATTCGTAATTCCCTGTTCTAAATCACCGTTTTCCGCAAAAATAAGATTAAAGCTTCACTAATTTCTTGAGGCCAATGTTCTTGGGGATAATGTCCGGCTTTTTCTAACGTCACAATTTCAGCCCCAGAAATTCCGTTTGCAAAGGTTTCCACATCGCTAAACTCTAACCAAGGATCGATTAATCCCCAAATAATTTGAGTCGGATGATGCCAATTTTTAAACCCAGATTCAATTTCTGTTAGGGCATCTTTTAAACGCAAATTTTTTAAGGTTGCTAAGAGCGATCGCCCCGCAGCAGACGCTTTTAAAAAGGGACTCCTATAAACTTCTAAAACTTTATCCTCAATTACATATTTACTGCCGCCTTCCAAAGTACGATCTACTAATAAGGGATCTTGAGTCATCATATCCCCGACAAACGGTAACGCCATTTGTTGTAATTTCCAGGGAAGTTTAGCTGAAGTCGAAACCGGAGTATTGAGAATAATTAATTTTTCAATTTGTTCAGGATGACGCAACGCATATTGTAACCCCATTGAACCTAAAAATCCTTGCACAACTAAAGAAAATTTTTCTACTTTTAATTGTTCAAAAAATTCCTCTAATCCTTGAATAAACCCATCAGGAGTATAAGCAAAATCTCGTTTATCCGGTTTTCCTGAATATCCCGATCCAATCCAATCCGGTGCGATCGCTTTATATCCTTGTTTTTCTAATTCCTCCATAATCACCAACCAACTATAACTCTGAGAAACTAATCCATGCAAAAACACCACAGGAATTTTATCAGTTGTTTCTGGGTTATTTTCCCGATAAAACCACTCTAAAGATCCAACTTTAATTTCGTTTTTAGTAATTGACATAATATAGCAGGGAACAGGGAACAGGGAACAGGGAACAGGGAATATTACCCATTCGTAATTCGTAATTCGTAATTCGTAATTCGTAATTCGTAATTCGTAATTCGTAATTCGTAATTCGTAATTCGTAATTCGTAATTCGTAATTCGTAATTCGTAATTCGTAATTCGTAATTACCCACTTAAAAACAGTTGTAGAGACGTTGAATCCAGCGTCTCTACACAGGTTGAAATCATGAAAATGAATCAAAATTTAGAAGTTCATTTCAGCCGCTTGAACTTTCTCAATCTGTTTCTTCTTCATCACCAGCATTACTTGAGCTAACATCACCAAGGCGATAAAAGCAATTAACCCAGTAACACGAGTGGAACTTTGCAGAACGATTTCCGTATCATGCTGACCAAAGCCACCCACGTTGGGGTTATCGGTTAAAGCATCACCAACGGCGACAGTTTGACCTTCAGAAACAATCACAGAAGGGCCAGGAGGAATTTCATCCACAACGGTTTGACCGTCCGCCGTTTGAATGGTAACTTGAGAACCCGATCCCTCTTCAGAGGTCACTTGGGTAACGGTTCCAGCAACGGAAGCTTTATAAAGCGTATTATTGCTAGAATTTCCAGCCGGATAGACTTGACCGCGACCCCGGTTTCCGCCAACATGAATCGCAAATTTACCATAGTGAACGGATTTATCCGTTGCAGGGTCAGGAGACAACACCGGGAAGATAATTTCCTGATGTTCTTCCCCAGGTAACGGCCCCACAATGACCACATTTTCTTGATCTTCACGATAGGGTTGGAAATAAAGATCCCCAATTTCCTCTTTCCATTCTTCAGGAATGCGATCTTCTGGAGCAATCTTAAAGCCTTCGGGCAGCATTAACACCGCACCGACGTTTAAACCCCCTTTACTACCATCTCCAAGCACTTGCTGAACATTGGTATCGTAAGGAACTTTAACAACCGCTTTAAAAACAGTATCCGGTAAAACAGAATGGGGGACTTCAATTTCTGTCTGCTTTGCCGCTAAATGACAGTTCGCACAAACAATTCGTCCCGTCGGTTCACGGGGGGTGAGGGGTGCTGTTTCTTGCGCCCAAAAGGGGTATGCCGCAGCAGACTGGGGTAGAGCAAAATCACCCCCAAAGAAGAAAGCGACGGCAGCAACAGCAACCCACACTAACTTCCACAGCCTAGAACGGCGTACAGTTAGGCCTTGATCAATTTGTCGCATAAAAGATTGTTCTATCTCTCTCAAAGTCAACCTACTGTTTCATACTTAGATTTAGATTCCAGATTTTAGAAACCCAAGCCCAAATCTAAAGCCTAAAATTTATTAAGACCACCAGGGATTTTCACCCGTGCGGAAGTCGGTTTCTGTCCAAGGAGTAAAGTTCAATTTGTCGTCATCCGTAACGGTGGCGTGAACCAATGCTAAGGATAACGGTGCTGGCCCACGAACAACTTTACCTGTGTCGTTATATTGAGATCCGTGACAGGGACACATAAATTTATTTTCGCTGGCGTTCCAAGGCACCACACAACCTAAGTGGGTACAAACCGCATTGATTCCATAGTCCGCTAAGGAGGAATCCTTTTCAACCACCATGTAGGTTGGATCGCCTTTCAAGCCTTGGGCTAAAACGCGATCACCGGGTTTATGGGTGGATAAAAATTCACTGACGATAACATCGTTACCCAGAGCATCTTTAGCCGTAACGCCACCACCTGCGGCACCACTAGCGGGAGGAAGAAAATATTTGACCACCGGATACAGTGCACCGACAGCAACGCCTGTGACTGAACCGAAGGTTAGTAAGTTCATGAATTGACGACGCCCCATGCTTGGAGCATCCGAGGTTCCTGAAATTTGAGTCATCGAAAATTTGGGTTTGAAACCCCGTTCTTTGAGAACGGCTTTATCTTGTTTTTGAATACTACCGCCTTGGGGCTAGTTAACTCGGTGTACCAATGCAATTGCACTTTCAACAGGACAATTACTGTTTCAAATCTTCCAACCCTGTACGCATAGCATTTTGCTCTTTCGAGCCTCCCTTGCGGGGTGATGTTAGCTGAGTGCTTCGCACACGCTACGCGAACGCCAAAGTTTTAAGAGCTTTTTAGACTTGCAGCACTGTTTCAGTGACCTTAAAACTGTTTAACTGCAAATGACAGAGCCAGGAACTAGCTACGCATTCGCTGGGTGTCGTGACTCAAAAAACGTAGTCAGTTAAGACTTAGGCTGGTCAGAATGACTTGTCAGATTTCTCTTTCAAGCCTCATGCCTTTAGGCTGAGGTTCCTGACTCCGCTTGACAACGGCAAGCCCGATCTTCGCTCACTAAGCATTATCACATTATTTGTACCGCTCAACGCAACTTACTCAAACCGACTCAAAGGCTGAAAGTCTAGTCATTCGTAGTGGGTCAAGTACCGAGTGGGTTAAACAGCAAACCCTTTATTTATCGGTTAGCGGTTGACGCAAGAGTACGGAGTCAGAAGTTAATGCTTTCCCCTCCCTCTGCTTGTTCTGTTCTCACCGGGCTTCCCTGGCTCTGTTTTTGGTAATCTAATGTCAAATACAATATCTTAAAATTTAATGAGTGTTACATCTTTTCGCCCTTTGAGGGGGTTTCAGGTTCCTTCTGTGTCAACGGCTATGACCTTTTGTGGGTTAGTCCTGACCGTTTTATTTTTATTAATCGCAGTATTATCCCCGTTATTTTCAACTTGGGGATGGATACAAAGTCCTACAGAATTTCTGTCTAATCCTATCCATCAACCGCCTTCTCCTCAACATTGGTTTGGAACCAGTCGCTTAGGATATGATGTCTTTTCTCGGACGTTATTTGGAACTCAAGTAGCTTGGCAAGTGGTGTTATTAGCAACGCTTTTAAGTGTGGGAATTGGGGTTCCTTTGGGAATGGTGAGTGGATATTTAGGAGGTAAAATAGATCGGGTTTTATTATTTTTAATGGATACGATTTATACGTTACCTGGATTATTACTTTCCATTACTTTAGCATTTGTTGTGGGCAAAGGGGTTTTGAATGCTGCGATCGCTTTAAGTGTTGCTTATGTTCCTCAATATTATCGAGTGGTTCGTAACCATACAACTTCGGTTAAGACGGAATTATTTATTGAAGCCGCCCAAGCATTAGGAGCTAATACTTGGACAATTTTAACTCGTTATTTATTTTTAAATGTGATTCAAAGTGTTCCGGTATTATTTACATTGAATGCGGCGGATGCAATTTTAACGTTAGGAGGATTAGGGTTTTTAGGGTTAGGTTTACCGGATGAAGTTCCCGAATGGGGTCATGATTTAAGAATCGCCTTAGAAGCCTTACCTACAGGGATTTGGTGGACAACTTTATTTCCGGGTTTAGCGTTAACTATTATGGTCGTTGGTTTATCTCTATTAGGAGAAGGATTAAATGATTTTCTTAATCCTCGTCTTCGCAATCAACGTTAACAAAATCAGAACATTTCCACTCTTCATCATCCCCTAAAAAAATAGCTGTCTTCGATTAAGTGGGACAGCTTTGAAAATTAATATTAAATCCTTAAATGTTTGCTACGCATCTAGTCGCTGTAGAGACGTGCCATGGCGCGTCTCTACAAAGGTTTATAGCACTACGCATTACGGTGTTTGACATTTATGTGTTCCCTGTTCCCTCTTCAAGTAGCGCTATAGGATAATAATCTGTAGCATCGATTTCAGGATTTCATATAAGAATTTCTACTTTTTAAATTTTGATTAAAACACTGTTTTTTACCCTAAAAAAATTATCTCCCGCTAATCTTGGTGAATGTAACGGGAGTCAAGAACGCTGTAATTTAGATAGGGTTTTTATTCTAAGCACACTTAAGATGGCTTGAATCACGATTCTACCGTTTCCTCCGAAACTTCTGTATCTAAGTTATCAGGATCAACATAATAACAAACGGTATCATCAACGCAGATCAAAGCCCAGCCCGATTCATCAATGGTTTTCAATTTGTAGGCTCCTTGTTTAACAAAAAAGCCTTTGTGGTTGCGGGTTTCGGGTTTAACAAAAACTTGGCTATCCATAGTCATCCCATCTCCTGATTTTAATGATTAAGTTTTTTGTGAACGGTTGATTATGATTGTTAATGACTGAAGTTTCCAAATCTTATCATTATTTTTTAGATTTGTTTGTTAATTTATGTAATTTTTTGTTACGCCTTCTCAATAATTCCTCTGAGATCGTCGATTTTCAGTCATTAACAGCCATTTTCAGTCGATCCCCGGCAACCCTACTTACTCAAATATCTCTTGAGTGCCTGTGAACAATTACCTATTTTATCCTATCTAATCAACAAAAATAGGTAAATATTCCCTAACCCTCAAACAACCAATTCTTAACTTTTGTTAAGGATTTCCAATCGGGTTTACGGGTTAATCCCTCTTGAAAATTTTTAGCGATTTCCTTTTGCCAATCTGCATCAACTAATACCAGTTGACTGGCGAGTTCAACGTGAGAACGCACCCCCGGTTTCCCTAACTCCAACATCGCCGTCGCTAAATTCACTCTGGCTTGAGGATCATGGGGATTGAGTTTAACGGCTGATTTCGCTGCGTTATAAGCTAATTTGGGTTTATCGGCTAACAAATATAACCACGCTAAACTGGTCCAAGCATTACTATTTTTAGGAGCCTGATTACAAATTTCTTTAAACACTGGAATTAGTGTTTCGGGATCTTCACCCGCTTGATAGCGTTCATAACCGTCCTTAAATAATTCTTCAGGAGTTGCCATAAGTCGTTCTACATTCAAAATACAGCGATAGGTTATAAATTTAGGTGTTTTTACCTAATTTATCACCTATCGCAAATTGCCAATCTTTAATTGTAGCAGGGAATGGGGCGTAGACAGGAAGAGACAATTATTCATCCCTCGTAGGGGTGGGGTCTCCCCACCCAATCTTCGCCTCTCCTCCCAAACCTCTCAATCTTCACCTCCCAACCCCGAAAAATGCGGGTTCATTCCTGACTCGTTATGGGCGGGAAGACCCCGCCCCTACAAAATTTTGAAAGAATGTTATGTCGCAAAGGATTTACCACAACCACAGGTTTGAGTCGCTTGAGGATTGGTAAACTGGAACCCACCCCCAATCAAAGCATCTGTATAATCGAGGACTAGGCCGTAAATGTAGAGTAAACTTTTGCGATCGCAAACCACCTGAAACCCTTCATAATCAAAGACTTCATCATCCTCGCGAATGGTGCTAGGGTCAGCAAAATCCATTAAATATGACATTCCAGAACAACCGCCTTGGCGGACTCCCACGCGCAGACAAAGATCTTTTCCTTGCTTTTCGCGCAGAAATTGAACTTGCTTAATCGCTGATTCCGTCATCTGAACCCCTTGCGTTGGGGTTTGAGTCGCTTGTGTCATGGGTTGGCCTGACTCCTTTTGTAATGTTTTAAACTGATCAAAAAATAATGGCGTTTTGATCCGGTTTCTGTATTACTGAATATTTTATCGCAGACCACCGTTGCCGGGTAATGGATCTCTAATTAGGGATAAATCGGTTTGTAGACTTTCCCTCATCAGTTGTGCTGAATTCTCGAATCGTTATTATAGTAAATATCACTTATAAAAATCTTCTATATGTCTGAAGCCCTGCTAGATAGCCGATTAAAAAGAAAAATTAATAAGCTTTTAGACAACTTTACTGTAAAAAACGTTAATGCCATTATTGAGTTTATTCAAAAAAATGATAGTATTATCCCATTGCTTCAACAAAATATTTCAAAAATAGGAAACCTCTCCGATTCCGAACCCGTCGCCCATACAATAAGACGGTAGGGATATTAACTCTACCATCTACCCTAAATTTTTAAGACAGGCGCAAATTTCTATGATTCAAGGTCAAGCCAACATTGAACTTGAGGCGTTACAAGGATCTTATCTACAAGTGGATGAAAAGTCTCCGCTTCAGTTACCTAACATCAACCAAGATTTTTCCCATCCTTATTATTGGTCTGGGTTTACGATGGTTGGTAGTCCTTGGTAAGGGCTGAGGGTAAGATTTTGGCTCTCCTACCCCAAAGTGACGGAGTTTTCAGGGATTTTTCTTATAAGATGGAGAAAGCATTGCATTACAATATGGCAGGTTCAGCCATTGGTTGTGCGGCATCATCATAACTGGTGAAACTACCCAACGAGAAGATTAATTTGATGGCACGTCTCAATCACTCAACCCTTCGTCGGCTTCAAAATTTACCCCAAATTCCCAGTGTGTGGGAAGGGGATCGACGTCCCATGGCGACGGATACGAATCCCAGTATTGATCCAGACTCCGAAGCACCGGGCGAATGTATTATTTGGGTGGACGGTTCTCAGGGGATGGTGCGAGCAATGGATATGGTTCCAACGGATATGGGGCCAGAAGCAATTGTACGGACGTTATTACGAGCAATGGAACATCCCCAAAGTCCCGCACCTGTGGCTCGTCCTCAAAAAATAGTCGTTAAAGATCGCGAAATTCAATTTTTCCTGCGGGGTGTTCTGCAAGATTTAGAAATAGTGATTGAATATGTCCCGGATTTACCTCTAATTGATGAAATTTTTCGGGGGTTGCAAGAAGTGGCGGAAAGTCGCCCCCCTCAACTCCCTCTGCAATATGCGGAAATTGTTACAGAAAAAGCTTATCAGATTTGGAAAGATGCGCCTTGGGAACGCTTAGGAGAACATCAAATTATTTCCATTGAATTGAATCTCTTTGGAATTGATACCTTATATATCTCTACCTTGGGTAAACTGGGGATGGATTATGGGGTATTAATGTATCGTTCTTTGGACTCGTTAAAACGGTTTCGAGAGCGAGTTGTGAAAAATAAATCCTATGATAATTTAGAAGAAGCTTTTTTAACTCAAGATTGTTTATTTGTCACCTTTGATCGAGAAGATGATTTGGATGAAGACGAAGATGAAGATGATTTTATTAACCTCGCCAGCTTACCTTTATCGGAAATTCAACCCAATTTTGGTAATCTCCATCCCTTAGAAGGATTACGTTCAATTTTGTATGATGAAGAAGCGGCTGTTGTTTTAGTGGCATTAGAAGCACTACATCGATTTTTACGCGATAATACTCAAAAATTAGTTCGATATCAATTCCCCAGTCTTAACCGTCGGTATCGGATTCCGATTAATTTACCCGATGGGGAGAAAAAACAGGTATCGGTGAAGGTGGAAACCTTACCTGATATTGCCGATGAATTAGCTGCAATGACCTCTGATGACGAATCAGAAGATGAAGAATTAGAGGTCGAAGTTCCTCGGTTACGCGATGATTTAGTTCCTCCTAAATCGTTTTTAAGTTTAGGTGTTGTTCCTTGGGAAACTGCCAAATATTTACGGAGTAATACCCAATTTCATCAAGCCGCTGAGGGGGAAATTCCTGAAGTTGGAGATGGTTTACCAGTGGTTGTTATTCAAACCTCTAAACCCAAAGCAGAACTGTTGATTCGCAGTTTACAAGAAGCGGGAGGGCTCGAAGGCATTTGTTTTAATCCCGGTGAAGACCCCATGGCGGGACGCAATTATGATTTAGGAATTTTGAAAACGGAAGATGGAGATTTACATTTATTTGGAGAGTTTATCGAAGATGATCCCGTTCATCAAGAAGCGCGCAAAAAATGGGAACAACGGTGTAAAAAAACCAAAGGTTGGTGTGGTTTAATTATTGCCATGGGATTAACCGGGGCTTCACGGGGTCAACCTCAATTTAAGGATATGATGGCATTGTTAGAAGTTCGTTCAATTCCTTCTCAAGAGTTGGGTTTAGGGCCATTACAATTAATTCCAGCCCCGTTTTAAAAATATCTCCCAAACCTCCCTAAAAAAGGGGGGAGATGTGTAGCAAACATTTAAAGATTTCATATCAAATCACGCACCATTTTCTCTGCTCAAAATTTTGATGGTGCGTGCGTTTCACTTACGCACCCTACGGTTTTTGTGTAAAAATATGGTAGGTTATAAAAGACGTTTTGATGCTAATAACTTGAAACAAAAACAACCTTCTAGCTACCGGGAATTAATTCCTTATATTCGCACCCAATGGCAAACCATTGCTAAAGCATTAGTTTGTACCCTTGCTTTTACTGTGTTTTGGCCGTTATTAGCGTGGTTAGCGGGGCAAATGGCAGGTTATATTGGAGCAGGAAATATCTCCGCCATTGCTCAATTAGCGGGAGTGGCGGCGGTGGTTTTCCTGGTGCGGGGAACGGTACAATATGGTCAGGATACCTTGATGGCAAAAGCTGCCTTAACAATTTCTCTGGAATTAAGAAAACAAGTTTATCGTCATTTACAACGGCTGAATATTGGCTATTTTGAAACGGCAAAAACCGGAGATCTCGCCTATCGCCTCACGGAAGATATTGACCGCATTGGCGAAGTCATTAATAAGTTTTTTCACCAATTTATTCCTTGTATTTTACAGTTAATTGTAGTTTTGGGATATATGATTTATCTCAATTGGCAATTAACCCTGGCGACGTTAATTATTGCCCCCTTTATGGCGGTGTTAATTGGTTGGTTTGGGGAAAAATTATTAACCTTTACTCGCCATAGCCAAAACCGAGTTTCTAATTTAGCAGCCTTATTAACAGAAGTGTTCGGAGGAATTCGCTTAGTCCAAGCCTTTGCGGCGGAAGACTATGAAATTAATCGCTTTAGTTTAGAAGCCGAACAAAATCGCAAAGCCAAATATTTAGCCGAACAAGTCAAAGCCTTACAATTTGTAGTGGTTGGCTTTTTAGAAGCTATGAGTGTCATTTTATTATTCTTTTTAGGAGGATGGCAAATCTCCCAAGGGAATTTAACGGGAAGTGGGTTTATTAGTTATATTGCGGCGGTGGCGTTATTAATTGATCCCATCTCTTTAACTACGAGTAATTATAGTGATTTTAAGCAAGGTCAAGCTTCTTGCGATCGCATTTTTGAACTGTTAGCCGTGCAGCCAACGGTTCTTGAAAAACCCGATGCTTTTATTTTACCTCATGTAACTGGAAAAGTCGAATATTATAACGTTAATTTTACTTATCCTAAAACGGATTTTTCTCAAAGTCAAGATCACAATAAACCCGTTTTACAGAATCTCAATTTATGTGTTAAACCGGGGGAAATGGTGGCATTAGTGGGGCCGTCGGGAGCCGGAAAAACAACCTTAGTGAGTTTATTACCCCGATTTTATGATCGCCAGTCAGGAACCATTAAAATTGATGATATTGATATTCAAGATGTCACCTTAAAAAGTCTGCGCCGACAAATTGGGATTGTTCCCCAAGATATTACCTTATTTTCAGGAACCATTGCTCAAAATATTGCCTTTGGTCAAGCTTATTATGACTTAAAAGATATCGAAGAAGCCGCAAAAATTGCCAATGCGGATTCGTTTATTATGCAGTTTCCGAATGGCTATCAAACCCTGGTTGGAGAACGGGGGGTGAATTTATCTGGGGGACAACGACAACGAATTGCCATTGCTAGGGCTGTTTTATTAAACCCCAGAATCTTAATTTTAGATGAAGCTACATCAGCTTTAGATTCGGAATCAGAAGGGTTAGTTCAAGAAGCTTTAGAACGATTAATGCAAGACCGAACTGTTTTTATTATTGCTCATCGTTTAGCAACGGTTAGACGTGCAACTCGAATTTTAGTCTTAGAACAAGGTCAAATTGTGGAATCAGGAACCCATCAAGAGCTATTAGAAAAAGGCGAACGTTATGCTTTATTTTATGCTCAACAATTTGAGTCATAAACTAAACCTTTAAACGGCAATCCTTGAGATTAAAATAAGTTTTCAACCTCTTGTTAACCCCTAATCCC
Source organism: Planktothrix mougeotii LEGE 06226 (assembly GCF_015207485.1). Lineage (NCBI taxonomy): Bacteria > Bacillati > Cyanobacteriota > Cyanophyceae > Oscillatoriales > Microcoleaceae > Planktothrix > Planktothrix mougeotii. The sequence continues at coordinate 59,723 of NZ_JADEWU010000005.1, read as the reverse complement.
CTATTTTTATCTGTCTTCAGTAAAAATTCTATCTTGAGATAGAGGATAAATTTCTCAAAATTTTTCAATCTAGTGATATCCTTTCCAATCTTTCTACCTAGGACAGTTAAATTTTCTGTCCTTTGTTATCTTATTAGGGAAACCAGGGTTTTCTCAATTAGGCTTCAGGAGTCAACCTTTAACAAAAAGTTTCAAGTTGTGTTTTTTCCAAAAGAGCCAGCTTTTAAACTGTCCATGTTGAGTTGTCAAACCTGTTGATCTCAGCTAACTTAAATTTAAGTCAATTATTTGAATTATGCTGCAAGAACGCCCAATAATTTCCCCTTTCTATCGCCAATCTCAACAAAGACGGCAGCGCCTTGAAAAAATAGAACAAATATTAATTGACATTCATCAACGCTTAAATACCATGACTGATGAGAACCGCAAGCTCATGGAAACCCTAGAATTTAATTCTCGAATTGATTGGATTCAAAAAAAGTTAGGTCAATTATGAGTTCGTTAAAAATTTCTTCTGCTATAAGTGAAAGCTGTTCTAAAATTGACCCATGAGGGCAGTCCTCATGCCACAGCAGATAGGGGTTAAAAAGCAGGAGGCCGAAATGGGATTAAACCCTTCGCCAGATGATTCAACGTTTAATGCTCAAGTGCAAAAATTGCATCGACTTACGGTTTACACCCGATGGTTAGTCATTGGAATTTTGTGGATTACCGTAGCGCCTTTAAGTCTGTGGGCGTTGCGCGGAGAAATTGCCCTTTGGCAAAACCATTTTACTTGGTCGGCGGTTCGCTATGGTTTAGCTTATAATCGTTTTGCTGCCTTGGGGTTAGGGTTGTGTATGGGTATGACAACAGCAACGTTAGTCTGGCATAGTCGCAACATTTTATTCGGCGTTTCTCCCGCCTATCAACACCGTTTAGAACAGCAAGTCTTTAAAATTCTGAAACAGGGGCCAACTCATCCCTTTTGGAAGTGGATTAGTTCAACCCAGGATGACCCCTAGTTGCGACTCTAAAAATAGTTGATGTTTTATTCCCTAGCTCGGAGATTTTGAACTAACCAATTAAATTTAGCTTGGGCTAAAACTAAAAATTCTTTGGTCTGTTCACTAAATTCTTCAGGTTCTAGTACATCTATTTCATATTCTGTCAGATCATCATAACCTAAACGTCGAATTGTGCCTCGCATCCGACTGGCTAAACACAGGGATAAACCATGATAAAATCGGGCAGCAAATTTAGAATCATGGTGAAGTTTGCTATTGAGATCAAAACGAGAAATGGCTAAAACTTGAGTGGTTTCTAAGGCTTTAACCGTTGCTAAAGGGGGGCGACTATCGATAAAAGATACTTCTCCAACGACTTCCCCTGTCGTAATTTGGGCTAATTCTCGATCTTCTTTCGACCCTATCACCACCGTTAACAATCCACTCAATACAAAATAAAGGGCATTAATGGGGCGTCCTTCATAAATTAACCGTTCGCCGGGGGGCAGTTTTTCTATTTTTGCTTTATTGATAATCCAGCTGAGATCATCATCGCTGAGTCCGCCTAAAAGAAAAAGTGCTTTTTCTGTTTTGTGAGTCATTTTTTAATCATCATCCTAGGAGTCATTAAGAAAAAAATGTTGAATTTAACCTTGAGGATATAATTTTATCCGGTTACAAAATAGAAGAATAATAAACTCTAAAAAAACCGATAAATAAAATGTTATGAATGAGAGTTTATACGGTTCACAAATTCCATGAGATGTTCATGAAACTTAGGAGTTGCTTTCATGTAACAAGCATGACCGGCTTGTTCCAAAATCACAATTTCTACATTTGGCATGAATTGTTGAAGTAACTTTGCGTGATCCAATGGAACAATTCTATCATTACTTCCCCAAATCGCTAAGGTTGGCAGTGAAATTCCTGGTAAATGTTCTACCATCTGAGGGATACCCACGGGAGCAACAGCGACAAATCCTCCTAAGCGGTCTGAATGTTGAGCGATAAAGGGTAAGCTATAATTCCCACTCATAGAAGGAGAGACTAACACGCACCTTGATAAGTTCAGATGATCAATGATCTCTAATAAAAGCTCAACTCGATTTCCGCTCAAGGATTGAGATTTGCCATATCCAGGGAGATCCACAGCAATAGCATGATATTGGTTTTGAGCCATCAATTCTAGGGTTCCAATCTCTTGCCAAGTCTCGGCTTTAAAACTAGCCCCATGAAGGAATAAAACCGATGGATTTTGAGAGTTTCCTACTTCTAAGATATGAATTTTAGCTTGTTTAATTTGAATAAAATTTGATAAAACTTTAGTCATTTTTGCTCAAAAAGAGTTTGAATTTGGTTTAACTTGAAATTCAGTAGCTCTTCTATTATAATCAGAAAATGCAACTCAGCCTAAATTTTAATAAAATTGTTAAAAATGAGTTGTTTTTCCTTCTTGCTGTCTTAACTTACAACCCATGAAAATCGGTGATTCCTCAGAGCAATCCTCAACCTCTAATCCCCTAGAAGGTAAACCCTTGCCCCCCATTCCTCTATTTACCATGTTTCGGTTAGGTTTGTATCAAATGGGGTTAGGAATTATGTCTTTACTAACCCTGGGTGTGATTAACCGAATTATGATTGACGAGTTAAAAGTTCCGGCGTTAATTGCAGCAGGAGCGATCGCAATGCACCAATTTGTTGCCCCTGCTAGGGTGTGGTTTGGTCAGATGTCTGATGCTAAACCGTTATGGGGATATCATCGCAGTAGCTATGTATGGATTGGGTTAATTTTATTTACCAGTGCTTCATTTTTAGCAATACAAATCGTTTGGCAATTAGGGGCGAGTATTCAAGTTAATGGATTTAATGGAATCGCTTATTTATGGGCGGGTTTATTAGCCTTAATTTTTGCCGGATATGGTTTAGCTTTAAGTGCAAGTTCTACCCCTTTTACTGCCCTTTTATTTGATGTTTCTGATGAAGATAATCGCTCTAAATTAATTAGTATTGTTTGGTCAATGCTAATGGTGGGAATTGTGATTGGAGCGATTATTAGTTCTAAAATTCTTCATCGTCCTGAACTGTGTGGGGCTGCTATTTTAACTGAAACCCCCATAGCAACAACCACAAATTTACCTGAATTACAAGCCTCTGTTACGCCGTTATTTATCATAATACCGTTAATGGTTATCGGATTATCCGTGACAGCAACCATTGGTATTGAACGTCGGTTTTCTCGTTACCAATTGCGCTCTACTGTTGTGGAACGCGAAGATCAAATTACTTTAAATCGTGCCCTTAAAATTTTAACCGCTAGTCCCCAAACCGGATTATTTTTTACCTTTTTGTTAGTAATGACGATTAGCTTATTTATGCAGGATGCGGTTTTAGAACCCTATGGGGGTGAAGTCTTTGGAATGTGTGTGTCTGAAACCACAAAATTAAATGCGTTTTTTGGAACAGGAACCTTAATTGGCATTGCTTCAACGGGATTTTTAATGGTTCCTCGTCTCGGTAAAAAAAATACAGTTAAAATCGGTTGTATTGGGGTTGCAATTTGTTTAATATTCTTTATTTTGGCAGGTTTTAGCACAAATCCAGGATTTTTAAAAGGAGCATTATTAGGCTTTGGTTTATGTTCAGGAATTCTAACGGCTGGGGCGATTAATTTAATGTTAGATTTAACCTTAGCTGAAACGGCTGGAACTTTTATTGGAGCTTGGGGTTTAGCTCAAGCTTTGGCGCGAGGATTAGCAACAATTTTAGGCGGTGCGGTTTTAGATTTAGGACGGGCGATCTTTCAGGTTCCTGTGTTAGCTTATGGAACGGTTTTTACAGTTCAAGCCATCGGAATGATGCTGGCAATTATCTTATTAAATCGGGTAAATGTTCGAGAATTTAGCGAAAATACAAAACGAGCGATCGCTAATGTATTAGAACAGGAATTAGATTAGTAGAGCCGGGGGAATTTAGAATCAAACTTGATAAACACAGGAACAATACAGCAATTCTATCGACTTTAGGTTATATAAGGATTAAACCCAATCTCAAGAACAAATAAGGATGTTGTGTTTATGTTCATTTCTAAATTTTCGCGTTCAGGATTATCAATTTTTCTAGCATTCGGTTTAACAACGGCGGTGGCTATCCCTTTACTACCCGGAATTCCAGCCACGGCTCAATCCTTTCCCAATACCTTACAACGGGATAGAATCTTAGCAGGAACTGTAATTTCAGTCGAATATCCAGAAGCTGAAAAAATTGTGGTCATGCCCAATGAAACCGTTCCTTTAACGATGACGGTAGCACAAAATGTTGTCACCAGCCAAGGACGAGTTTGGATTCCCGCCGGGGCTGAAATTGTCGGACAATTAAAACCCGCTTCCGGGGGCTCTCAATTTGTCGCCAATGAAGTGATTATTAGTGCTGGACAAAGATTCCGCTTAGATGCTAATTCTCAAGTGGTGACTCGCACAGAAACCATTCGCAAAGGAGCTTCAGCCCGGTCTATTCTAGGGGGAGCAGCCATTGGAGCAGCAGCGGCGACGGCGATTGGTGCTATTGTTGGCGATAATGCGATCGCCACCGAAGAAGTGTTAGGCGGTGCGGGACTCGGTGCCATTACCGGAGTCTTCGTCGGACGTCGGAAAGTCGATGTTGTCGTAGTTCGTCCCAGTGAAGACCTGAATTTAACCTTACAATCGGATATTCTTTTCCGCTAAATTGTAGTGAGGCGTTCACGCCTCTATCTTTTTATCTTGGAAAGATAGCCCTAAAGGGCTGACTACAAATTGTAGTGAGGCGTTCACGCCTCTATCTTTTTATCTTGGAAAGACAGCCCTGAAGGGCTGACTACAAATTGTAGTGAGGCGTTCACGCCTCTATCTTTTTATCTTGGAAAGATAGCCCTAAAGGGCTTACTACGGGAAAGATAGCCCTAAAGGGCTTACTACGGGAAAGATAGCCCTAAAGGGCTTACTACGGGGTTAAATATGAGGTTTTCAAGCGCTAAAAAATACGGGGTTGCATTCTTCCTGACTTTGGGGTTAATGGTCTTAGTCAGTTGTTGGAGTCCGAAGGTCACACAAACGGCTGAGTCTTCTCTGCAACAGGCTCAGACGATGGCTGAAGGGATGACCCAACAACTGATCACCCAAACCCCCCAAACCCCCCGTTTTGCTCAACCCATTGATTGTCAATTGGGTGAAGATTGCTTTATTTTGTTATATCCTGATCGAGATCCGAGTCCCAAGGCCGTTGATTTTGGCTGTGGACGGCAAACCTATGATGGTCATCAAGGCACAGATTTTGCCATACCGGACGAACAAGCCATGGCCAGAGGGGTTCCGGTGGTGGCGTCGGCGGCGGGGACAGTGTTACGAGTCCGGGATGGGGTGGTTGACAAACGCATTGCACAGGAAGCGGATAAAACCGCCGTAGAAGGGACAGAATGTGGCAATGGGGTTGTTATTGACCATCGCTCTGTGCCCAATGGTGCGGGGTGGGAAACTCAATATTGTCATTTGCGACAGGGAAGCCTGCGGGTTAAACCGGGGGATACGGTTGAGAAAGGGACAATTTTAGGATCGGTTGGCGCTTCTGGGTTAGCCTCCTTTCCCCATGTTCATCTCACCATTCGTTATAACGGGGAAGTGATTGATCCCTTTGTGGGGCCAGGAGCAACGGCCGGATGTAACGTCACTCGTAACCCCATTTGGGAACAATCTTTAGCCTATATTCCAACGGGGTTAATTCGGGCTGGATTTTCAACCCAACCCCCCACAATGGATGAATTATGGCAGGGTAAATTTAATGAAACTATTTTACTCCAAGATAGTCCAGCATTGTTATTTTGGGTACAAGTTTACGGGGTATTAACGGGAGATAAAATGATTTTTAATGTTTATGATTCCCAGGGAATAAAAGTTGTTAATAATGAAAGTTTTGTGAATGAATCGAGTAAAACTTGGATTGGTTATGTGGGGAAAAAGAATAATCCTCAATCCCCTTTAACCCCCGGAAATTGGAAGGCGGAATATCAATTAATTAGAGGCGATCGCATTTTAGTTAAAGTTCAACGACAACTGCAATTGCAATAAGCTATTGTGCATTTAAACTAGGATTTTATAGAATTTCCCTAGCAAGTAGAGAGATCTGGGAAGTGGTCGGAATATCGCGATCGCTTCCCAAACCTGTTTCCAATCAATTAATTTCCCCAGCGAGTGGGGAGATAAACTCTCTGAGCGGAGTAGTGGGAAACCCATTGTTTCCAATCAATTAATTTCCCTAACGAGTAGGGAATGGCAAGGCCATAATCTGATTGTTGCTATTGAGCAGGGTTTCCAATCAATTAATTTCCCTAACGAGTAGGGAATGCCGAGGAATACAAATGTTGCTTTATGCATATTCATTAAGTTTCCAATCAATTAATTTCCCTAACGAGTAGGGAATAGAGTCTAGTAATTCAATCAAAGTTCTCATTCCTTGTTTCCAATCAATTAATTTCCCTAACGAGTAGGGAATACCTTGTAACTGTTATTGTTGATGATCCTAGTGCTGGGTTTCCAATCAATTAATTTCCCTAACGAGTAGGGAAATTTATTACTTTAATACCCTTAACTCTTTCTAATTCAAATTGTTTCCAATCAATTAATTTCCCTAACGAGTAGGGAAAGTGCTGATGGAGAAGAACATAAGATTATATTTGATAAAGAGTTTCCAATCAATTAATTTCCCTAACGAGTAGGGAAAGGAGACCCGATTATGAAAAGCTTAACTTCTTCCAGTTTCCAATCAATTAATTTCCCTAACGAGTAGGGAATATCAGAATGACTTTGTGGATGTTCCTCTCTATATTTGTTTCCAATCAATTAATTTCCCTAACGAGTAGGGAAAATTGTGGAGGCTTGAATGAGTAAATTATTAACAAGTTTCCAATCAATTAATTTCCCTAACGAGTAGGGAAATGGAGGCTGCTCCTGAAGTCAAGAAAGAAGTGGCTAGTTTCCAATCAATTAATTTCCCTAACGAGTAGGGAAACCTCTGGGCTCCCTTCTGGGTTCTTCTTCCTCTTGTTTCCAATCAATTAATTTCCCTAACGAGTAGGGAACAGGTCTGAGCTTGAATATCGTTCAGTTGATGATCTCTATCAGCAAGGTTTCCAATCAATTAATTTCCCTAACGAGTAGGGAATGCAGAAATGTGTGACTGGTGTGTGGCGTGAACCTGGTATGGATGTTTCCAATCAATTAATTTCCCTAACGAGTAGGGAAATATGGCTACTAGAAATGGTGGCTGTATATATGCAGACCAGTTTCCAATCAATTAATTTCCCTAACGAGTAGGGAATAATGAAGTTTATTAAAGTGGATATCACTCCTAAACAAGCATGGTTTCCAATCAATTAATTTCCCTAACGAGTAGGGAAGTTCAACTCGAACCTGAAGATATGTGCAACCCTGATTGGGTTGATGTTTCCAATCAATTAATTTCCCTAACGAGTAGGGAATGAACAAGCAGGGGCTGAACTTCCTTATCAATTCCGGTTTCCAATCAATTAATTTCCCTAACGAGTAGGGAATCAAATGGGATAAATGTTACATTCCACCCTTTAGTACGTAAGTTTCCAATCAATTAATTTCCCTAACGAGTAGGGAAAAGCCTTATCAAAAGGCTGCTCTGCGTGTGATGGACCGACGTGTTTCCAATCAATTAATTTCCCTAACGAGTAGGGAATTCAATAACGGAGTTTATATGAATGAACCTTGGGTTGTTGTTGGTTTCCAATCAATTAATTTCCCTAACGAGTAGGGAAACCTGCTGCTGGATAAGAAATATTGTTCGTTTGCCATTAAGTTTCCAATCAATTAATTTCCCTAACGAGTAGGGAATTATTGCAGCTGTTTTAATAGCTTTAATGTTAAGAGATGTTTCCAATCAATTAATTTCCCTAACGAGTAGGGAATCCTCCTATTTTAAACCCAGACACCATCGGCTGTCTAGGGGGGGTTTTCGAGGCTCAGGAAAACCGTTGGCTGAAACCACATTTTGCCTATTGCCAAAATCGCCAAAAGCCTTATCCAGAGCAATATCGAGGCTCCCAATGAGAGAATCAGTATTACAGCCATTTTGTCTGAGCCTCGCGAGCCCATGATTCCGTTGATTATCCCTTCTAAGCTCCCTCATCCCAGCCAACCAAATCCCTCCTTCCATTTCCTAGCAAAACAACGAAACCCTTACCCAGAGGAATTGCGAGGCTCATCAAGCTTCCCTAAACCTCCCCAACCTCCTTAAACAATCAACGAACTCGGATACTCCGTAATCTTTGGCCCCTGACCCCAAGTTTCCACACTTCCCCAGGTATGGCGAGAAAGAGGATAAAACCGCAGATTATCTTCCGCCAGATTCACTTGTTTCTTTAAGCGTTTCTGTAACTCAAGATATTTCGATTCAGCCAACACACACTCAAACACCGAATATTGAACCCGCTTTCCATATCCCTCTAATAAATTAGCCACTTTGCGACGACGTTTATCACAGGGAATATCATAGGCAACAATATAAAATAACATCAGCGCAACTCATAGGGTGTATATCCTTCAATGGGGTTATAAACAAACTGCTTAAAAGCCTTAACTTGTTGATTCAAAGTATCCCATCGAGGTTGATTTTCTCCGGCGGCGGTCGTTAACTTTTCCTCCATCCGTTGCAGAAACGCCTTTAAGAATTTAACTCGACCCGAATCATTCAGAAAACAACCGCCATCATGGTAAATAAAATCCGTATCTGAATTAATCATATTGCGATTAATTAAATACATCACCAACGAATCCACAATGGGGGCTCTAAACTCCTCAATTAAATCGGAAGCCAAAGCCGCATGACGTTCTGTTCCTTGATGTAAACACCCAAAATAAGGGTCAAGTCCCTGAAGTTCAATTAAACTTAAAAGATGATTCCAAAGCAGTTGATAACCAAAACTCAATAAAGCATTCACCGGATTTCCGGGAGGACGGCGGGAACGCACCGTAAACACAAACTTAGGATTCGTTAAACAGTCACCCAAAGCCGAAAAATATTGAGAAGCCGCCGCCCCTTCTAACCCCATTAATCGTTCCCAACTTTCTGCTTCTATTACCTTTTCCATCAAATGATTTAAACTTTGAATTGCAAAAGTAATCGCCTCAGAAGATTGACGACGAGCTTGGCGTTGCAGAATCACTCGACTATTTTTCAGTTTAGCTTGTACAATGCGACGAGCCACAATTAAACGGTCTACTCTAGTCAGTTGTTGTTGATAGCGAGATAGATGGCGATATCCCCGTTCAACCGGTAAAATTCGACCATAACAATATCCCATCCGAGATAAATAAGCTATCGGAACATTACGAAATAAACAAGCTCGAATCGCTTGAGTCGTCACTTGAGATTTTCCAAAAATTAACACTTGTTCCAGCAAGGGAATTTGAGCTTCTGCTAAGACTTCCTTCCCCTTTTTGATTAACAAACTTTCAGCTTTTAAAGTGAGATAACATCCCTGTTGAGACACATACAATGTTAACATAATTTAGCGATCAATTTCATGGGATGAACGAGACTCTAATTCAGAAGAATAGGGAGTATCCTGATGTAAAGGAAATTCCCCCATAGAGCGAGAAGGTTGGAGAAATCGAATAATTCCATCGGCGATAGTAGCCGTAAAGAAAGTAGCAACAGTGACTAAAAACGTATTACTAATGACAGCCATTAATCCCAAAGGCGCAATCAATAAAATAATTAAGGTAACGGTTCCGTTGACAATAGCGATCGCAAAATTCCGAACAACAATGGCACGACTAGAAATATACATGATGCAATCCTTAAGAGTTTTTTAATGTTCTAATGGATTCAACAAAGCTTGAATTATAGATTACGCAAAGTTACATGAAAGTTTGAAATTATCTGTAATACACAATTTAAGTTAAACTGCATCAGTGAAAATACAGATTAATTATCAAAGATTACCTCAAACCAAATTAATTACAGTTTAGGGTTCATATTGCTTAATTTTATTGATAAGATAATGATGAACTCTGATGAATAAACTTGCTCCTTCTAAGGACGTAAAAGACTGGCTAGTCAAAGTGTTTAAACAATTTAAAATTCGGTTTTTCCAACTCTTTTCACAATCCATCTGTAGGTCAACCTTCCAACCTTTAAAAAGTTCATCTTCTGTTAATCCTCCTAACCGATGAGATAGCTGATTTCTCATTTTTTTTGCTGAAGACCAGAAAGTTATAAAATCTTGGCTATTCGATGTACTTGGGAGAACAGCTTTGATAAAATCTTCTAAAAACCAACCTTTTAATTCTTCTGAATCTGAAGATTGAAAGTATTTCCCTTTAAGTATTTGAGGATATCGTTCAGTGATTGAGGATGAAATTTTCAGATATTCACCCTCTCGATTTTGAACAAAAGTCGGGAAAGTCTGAATAGCCCATAAATAAATTGTACCCTCAATTGCTCGGTAACTGTGTAGCATTGCTTCAACAGTATTTTGTTGCTTAAATCTCACCACACCTAACATTGCTTGTTCATATCCCATCCACCACCAGGAGTGTCCTTGATCTTGTTGAGGAGGATTTAAAATACTTTCAGAGCGTCTGAAAAAATCTTGAAAATTACCTTGATTCCATTGAATACCCGCTTGAACTAAATTGCGGAGACTACCAAAATTTTCAGGATCTTGTTCAAAATAAGGCTCTAATAAATCAGACACTTCATCATAGTCAAATCGTTCTAATAACTTTAAGCATTGTTGTTGAATTCTATCCCAAAGATAATTCGTTCCTAAAAACGGACCAGTATAATCAGAAGGAATTCCTTGATAGTTGTTGACGGCATTTGCTTTAAACTCATAAAATTGAATGCGATCGCCATATAAACTTAAACCCGAAACCCTAGCTGCTTCCGATGCTTGACCCACTCCTCCCTTTAAACACACCCAAACCAACTGTTTTTTCACCCGAATTTGATTTCGCCAGACCCGTGACCACCAGCGAAACATTTCTTCAAAGTTAGAAGGGTTAGTTCCATCTTCTCCTAATGGAATAATTGTTATTTTTTCATTGTTTAAATGTTTAAAATTATCCATTAACCAAGCTTTAATAATTTGAGCCGAATAAATAGTATCTTTCTCTCGTTCTCGAATTCCTTCCTGTTGATTGGTAGCAATTAAATAAACTTTAGAGATTGTTCGACCTTGTTCTAAAAAGACTTTACCAAAAATAATCGGTTTAACCCGTTCTCGGTACTGGTCAATATTTTCTAACAAATACTGGGTCAAATCTCGATAGCTTTTCTCAGCAAATCCTAAATCAGATAAAACTTCTGCCTGTTCTCCAATAATTGCGCCATTTTGGATGCGGTCATCACCCACGTTATACCATTTTCCCGAAGTAATTTGGAAGCTTAAATCACGGGTTCCAATCGTTGCAACTAAAATTGATTGTTGAGACATAAAAATTAAATCCTCAGATTATTTTTACAAAAATTTAATTACAGTAAATCTTCAAGCTGATTTACTTCTCTTGCGATTTTAGATTTATCTGAATGATAAGAAATATGAAGATCCTTAATTAAAGAAGGAATAGAATTCTGATCTGGCGAATATAAAAGATCAAAGCCTCTATCTATACACAAACCGATTTGATCAGTAAATAAATAACGAGCATGAGGAAATGTTTTAGGGTTATCGCAATCGTTTTCTTTTTTGATATAAATTTTAACATCTGCATTGCTTTTTTGTAAAGTCAATTTTCTATAGAGTTGTTTTTCTAACTCTCTAATAGCCGTAATAGCAGAATATAAATCTGATGTTGATAAACCTTGTTTGCCACCAACTTGTATCCCTGTATAGATTTCAAATATTACTCGATTGCTTACACCTGGCTTCAGAAAATTCGACTCTCTAATAAATACATCAAGAATCCAGTTTAAAGTATTTCTATATCCTCTATTCTTTGTCAAGATTGTTCTTCCAATATAGCGATTATAAAGTTTAATGTATTTAGCATCTTTGAATAATGAAATCAAGACTTCATTTTCAAATATTTCCTTAGTCCATTGTCCTTGATTAAGGCTAAAATCATAAGATTGAATTTTATCATCAAATCCAGATATAACATAATCCATAATATCAATTTGATTAATTTTATTATTAATACAACAATTTTGTGTTGAGAAAATGGCATCAGGACTAAATTTTAACGCAATTTGATCAACTATATATCCACAAGTAATAGGAGTATTATGAACTTGAGAAAAATCACTGATTTTAATGATACGGTTATTTTCTCGTAATTTCTTTATTAATTTTTTTGCAGGAATTTTAAATCTTGTATCCCAGTTTTCTACATATTGTAGAATTTGAGGAAACAAAACTTCATTTCTATCATTTTTATCTACTAAAATCAACCCATTTTTGTCTAAGTCTTTAAGTAAACTTATAACGAACCTATACTGAGAAGAATTACTTTCTGTAATGTTAAAGACTGAAGGTGAAATTACTGTTCTATAAAGCATAATTTTCAAAAATCTCCTGAAAATCTTCTTCAAAAAATCCATGTGGCCATTCATCAATAAAGTCACCATCTTCATCAAGTCTTAACTCTAAACAGTTAGACCCTTCCGAAGAACGATCAACATAAATCACGGCTATATCATCAGGTTTTAACTCTCCTTTACGAATCAATTTTTGAAGCCTAAGAATTAAATGCTCACTATGAGTTTCAATAATAAATCGATTCTCATAGGGAAGCTTAATACATTCGGCGAAAAGTGAACCTATTTCAGTTTGTAGCCGAGGATGAATATGGACTTCTGGCTGTTCAATTAAAATTGTTTTTTGATGAGAAAACATACATTGAACAAGAATCGGTAAAACTTGACTAATCCCAAAACCAACATCTAAAATACTGACGTTAACCTTGGTAAATTCATCATAAAGACGAATAGCAAAAAGATTGCTTCCTGTTGAATCCTCTTCATCTATAAACTTAACAATTTTTGCTTCATAACCTAATTTAAAATTTTTGAATTGTTGATTAATACGCTCAATCAATTGAGGGTTATTGAATAATAAATTAGAAATTTGGGAACCCTCTTTTCCAACTTGGCTTCCCGAATAATCACTAAAGATATAAAATCGTTCTGGATAATCTCTTAATGGCTCAATATAAACAATCTTTTCCATCCATCCTCGAAACACAGGATCGATAATTTTTGTTAAATCTGATATCCAATCCTTAGAATCTAACTTTGAATAAACTTCGGATAGATAATTTAGCTGAAAATTTTGATCATCTGCTTTTTCCTCTTTATATAAACTATAGGGTAAAAAATTTCGATTTTCAACTCCAAATAAATAGGATTGGACTAGAAATAAATCCTCTATTCCCTCTTTAATATTATAATTATCAAAGCGATGAGATAAAATTTTAATAGCGTTGAATTCGTCTAATTTATAATTGAGAGAAGATAACTCTTGTTTTAAGCTAGAAACTAGATTATTATCTGAGTTAGATTTAGCTAATTCTATCTGATCTAAAATGGTTTTTATTTCAACTTCTAGTTCTTTAATTTTGTTCTCTACAATTACTAGATTTTTAGCAGCATTATTTCTTTTAGCCTCATTAAAGCCTAATTCTTTAAGAATTGATTTGACCTTGTTTCTAAAGTTTTTGGGAATTTTATTTTTTGCTTCTTTCCACCAACCTTGCCACAGAGGATGTTCTGGGTTAAATTGATCTAAAACTAAAAACTTAGGATCTCCCTCTAGGCATTTATAAGAAATTAAAGGAATAGTTGGGTGATTAATAAATAACAAAACTGAATCAAAAACAATTTGTGATTGTTCTGCATCATAAGCAAAGTTAATTCTAATTTTCAGTTCTGTAGTATCTTGTAGCTGTTCTAAAGCCCAACCTTTTTCTAATAATTTTTTCGGCTGAAACGGTAACGTTGCTTGGATTGAAAAAGGTTGACTAACATCATGGCAATATACAAAGTCTCGATAACTGCCTAAATCAACTAAATTTCCTTTAGGGATTAGGATAATATTAGGGCTTTCTGCCTGTTGTAAGGTTTGTTTCAGTAACAGTAAAGACTGAATAATAGAACTTTTACCAGAAGAATTAGGGCCATAAATCAACGTGATCGGCCGGATCGGAATCGGTTTCGTTTTAGAAAACGCTTTAAAATTGGTTAATTGGTATTCTGTTAACATAGTTAATCCAATGGAAAAAATTAGTAGTTAGCTTTTTTAAAACTAGCTACTAAAAGTATAAATCAATTTAATGGCCAGATTTGAGCAAAGTTATCCTTGGAAGTGCGCGATCGCAACTCCTGAATATAACGCTGTCGAGGATTTTCTGTCGCTCCAAATATTGTTACAACTTGATAATCTCCTAGATCTGCAATCCAAACAGGAGAAGGTTTAACCCCTCGGCTAACTTGACCACATAAATTACCGTCATAATCCTTGTATTGACCTTTAGTAATTTTAAAATCAGGACTATGTAACACTCCTAAAGCATAAGGTTTCTCCTGTTGAGACTTCCCAGCACAAACAATAATCCGACAGTTAGCATCAATGGCTTCTTTCCAGTTATCTTGACGCACTTGTCCTAGATTAATGGGATTATTAATCGGACGAAGATTAGGAATATTAAACAGTTGAGAAATGGCTTGATAAATTTTTTGTAAATGAGTGACACATTTCTCTTTAAACGCTAGAACATTATCAGGTAATTCCCAGAAGGAATCATCATCATTAGGAATTAACGTTGAGCCTCTCCACCAAGGGGCACGTTCACGGGTTTGACGAGAATAGCACGGTCGTCTTGCTCCCTGTCCAATCCCTCCTAAATGAAACATTAACCAAGTTAAATTCTTCATTAATGTATTGATGGCTTGTCGAGTTTTAGGATCAGTTGGACAACCGACTCCATAGGAAAGGGTTAAGGTTCCTTCCTGTTCTCCGCAAGGATCATTTTTACCTTGATAATTAGGTTTAGGTTCTTTTTGAGTCACTTTTCCTTCTAAAATTTCAACTTTAACCCAACCCCATTCCCGTTGAGGATTAATCCCTCCAAATAACTTATTTTCCCAAGTCGAAACCTCTCCTATCGGTAAAACACCTAATGCTAAAGTTCTAAACCAATATCTCAACATGGATTTAAACGCAACAGGACGCACCTCTGCTTCTGCTTGACCTCGCATTTGCCATTCTTGACGGTTATCATTCCAGTTCCATTGAGTAAACTTTTGTCGCCCATGAATGAGTTGACCTTGTAGGGTAAAATCTAAGCTGAAAAACTCCTCTTTCGGTCGTCCTTCTCCCGCTTTCATCAGTTCTCCATAACCCGTATTCACTTGAGAACCAATTCCGGCTTGTAGTCCTTTAATTAACCATTTCTTAACTTGGTTTAAAACTTCAATATCAGTACATCCAATAGCTAACCGTAAACCCATTAAAAACATCGGTTCTTTTAAAGATAAAAATGGATTAGGATTAGGGTTATACTTGAAATCATTTCCCTCCCATTTCCAAATATTATTAGCCATATCAACGGTTAACCCATCTTGTTTAGGAAGAGGATAGGCATCTAAAAATATCACTTTTCCAGAGCGATCTTTCTCTTCTTCCTCAAGAGAACCAAACCAAGGGGCAATCTGTTTCTCGGCTTCTTTCCAGTCTACTTTTTCCTTAGACATGATTTCCCGAATAGCTTGATTTCTTGCCACACCTCGCAAACTAGAAGACGGGATATAAGGCATTCCCAAGGCATCAAAAGCAGGAAGTAAAATACTTTCTGGCCCCCGATGTCCTCCGACTCGAATTCGCCAAGGACATTTGACTTTAAAACAGTTTTCTTTTCCGGCAATTAATTGAGTTCGGTCTGTTAATTGTTCCAGACGTTGTTGATAGTTAGCGTTTTCCTCCGCCATTTGTAAAATTTGAACTTTTGTCGCGTCTTTATAGCCACTATCAGGGGAACGCATCCAACGCAAATATTCAACAAAACTGGCCGTTTTATCTGGCGAAGGTTCATTGTCAGAATCTAACCAAGGGGACGGGAGATTAGGTTGATTGCCGCCGCCACCGCCACCGCCATTGCTTCCTCCTCCTCTGCGACCCCCATCACCACCTGATGAACGATTAGAATTTGGAGGAGTTGGTCGAGACGTATTACGTTGAACTGCTTGGTTAGGGCGAGAGGTCGCTGGTGGGGTTTGTCCTGGTCTTCTGGGTCGATCAAAAGCCATAATCTTAGTCTCCTACATAAATAGCATTTGCCCAAAAACTAAATTCTTGAGCGACTGTTAAACCTAAACCTGTTAAACCTAAATATTCATCTGCATTGAGATTTTTTAAGATTTTAAGACCTTCAGCATTAGCAAGATTAGTTAACCCAGATAGTTCTTCTAAACAGGCAAAATATTTTTTAACTACATCTTTTTTACCGTCTTGATTTAACGCTGTTTCTTCTGCTTTAAGTCGCATCAATCCCCAAGTGGCTAAATAGGTATACAATTCAACAGCTTGGCTTTTTTGTTCTTGAAGGCGCTCATTTTGATTGTAATATTGAGTTTGCAGTCCTGATAATGCTTCATAAACAGGAGTAGCAATAGTACGTGGATCAAATGCCATGAGTTTAACTCCTTAAATAATTAATTTAACCAAGATTGAACAAAACCACGACCTAAACTTTCTTGACCCCCAATTTGTAAAACTTCATTAACTGAAAGCAAGTCTTGAAAATCTGTCTTTGATTTTTCTGCTGTGCCATTAGTTTGTGATGTAATTCCCCAAGGAAAATACATCACGCTATCAGGAGGGATGGCTTCTTCATAACGAAAACCACCATCAACTGATTTATTTTGATCAAGTTTAACTTTCACTTGTCGCCACAAACTCATTTGAATTAAGGTGGCACAATGTTGATCAGGAAGTAATAAAACCCGTTGAATTGATTGATTCGATTGGTTTTGCGGAAGAAAGTCTTTCCAATTATTCCAGGTAGAGAGTTGATTTTGTTTTAAAATAGCATCTTTGAGATAAACATTAGAATTCCCTAAATTTGTGCTATAAGGTGCGGGAATTTCAGGTAAATTTGGGTTAAATCTTGCCCAACGTTGTAACAGAAGCGGGCAACTAATCCAGACAACACCATGACTTAAAGAAGGAACAGGCAACCATAATAAGGAACCATCGCCGATCCAAATATCTCCTTGTTCTAATTGAGTGAGATCTTTATTGGTTTCTAATTTATATTCATCTAAAAACTGACGATTTTCTAAATCTTTTAAATCCGGGCCAAACAGCTTAACACAGGTAATGCGATCGCTGACACTGGCTCGAATTCTTCCCCGAATGCTACTGGAAGGAATGTAAGGTAAATTCGTATGAGATTCACGGGCAATTCCTAATAGATTTCCTTCTTGAGTGGTTCCCCCTGTATGTAAGGGAGCGAGTAGATACAAATACACTAAATTTGTCATGGTTTTTACTCTCCTTGATAGTGAATCCAAAGTAATTGTGAATAACCCAATTTACGCCAATGATTGACTTTTGTTTCCTCCTGATCCTGAAATAAAGATTCAGGTTGTTCTAAGTAGTAAAGACTACCCGGAGGCGCGGCAAAGACTTGAGGAGCCGGAATACTTTTGTTTTCCTCTTTTTCGCGAAATCGGCAACTAATGGGAACCGCTTTTTCCGTCGCTACACTGACTAAAGAACCAGGAGTTTGATTTTGATTAGCAGTGTGAAATAATTTCCATTCCCAGGGCCATGCTCGACAAATCGATTTTCCTCCATCATGCTTTCGTTCAAACACCCCAGGAGTGATTAAATAAGCAACGGATTTCCCTTGTTTTTTAAAGTTTTCATCCGATGCTGTTTTGATAGTTTGCCACTGTTGTTCAAGGGGTTCACATCGTTCTAATACGGCTCGATGTCCTTCTCCACCAAGTTGAATAATAGCCGGAGTTTTAATTTCTTGATTTAAACCAATAGCTAAACTCCAACCTGTTGCCATTCGGATTGCATTTTCTACAAAATAACCATCAGAATCTTTAACTTGGCGAGTCCCGGCTTGAATTGCATTATGGGAACGAGTTTCTACTTTCCAGGGTCGAACGAAATCGGGATTTTCCGTTTTCCAATCTTCTTGATTAATTTGACCTGTTTGTAGATAGTTTAACACAATTCTACTGGAAATAAACTGACAAAAATAGTTATTTTCCTGTTTTTCTCTGGGTTCAGAATTTTGATTTTTCCCCGACGTAACTAAAGGAGAAGGTTGGCTTTTATCCCAATAGATTTGCTTAAGATATTGATCTTTTATCCATTCTAAGGGAACTAAAGGATTGGTGCCAACAAATCCTAATGGACGCGGAAAATAAAGGGTTTGTTTCAAGCTAAAAAAGGGGCCGATTAATGCCAAGGGTTCAGATTGATTTAAAAAGCTCCGAATTGAACCCGCTAACGCATGACCATTCGGGGGAAATACACTCCCTGCCCAAGCTCGTTCACCCGGAGTAAAGGGTTTTGCATCTCTGAATAATAAAATATCCAGAGGGGTGATTGTATACCAATAAAATTCTTCCATAAAGTTGATCCTTAGATGTCAATGTTACGATTTCGTAAAGTAAAGGCGGCTAATTTCAGCCAATTGTTCATCTCCGTTGGGAACGTTTTAACAGAAGAACTCTCCCACAAATTTTCTAAGAACTGAATTAAATGCCTTTCAAAATTAGAACGAGATTCATCATCAATAAATTGTTTTCGACGACTACAGAACGCTTTACTCCAAGCCGGAATTGCACCTTTTACCGGAATCAAATGTTGGCTATGGATTTGTGCAGCTTGTTCAAAGATGGCACTATCTAAATCCGGTTGCTCAACTAGGATTCGCCATTGATTAAATACATCAAATTTGGTTGTGGCTGATAAAATATTGCCATTTCCATAAATGACTCGAACTTGTACAGCATCTTTATATTTTCCGTCAGCAGAACAATGATCTTTTGCACTATCTTCTGCTTGCCAAAGATTGTCTAATGCGATCGCCATGGGTACAGAATGATGAGCGATCACAATTCCAAAACTAATGGTTGCTTTGGAACCCATTGTAAATAAAGGACGGGCTGATAAATTTTTGGGGGGTTCACTGTTATGATTCCAGTGCCAATAATCTCCTTGATTGCTAAATTCTTCGTGGGGGTCTTTATCCCCTTTAAAACATTGACGGATATCCCATAACCATCTATCCCATTCCCACAGATTAGTATAAGCTAAAACATCATCTCCGCCGCTATAAATTAATCGACCTGCATAGCGTTCTTCTGTGAGATAGGGAACTAATTGATTAGAAAAATCTAACAACGCTCGACTTAAAGCACTGTGGGTTGCTGGCCCCATTCGTTTAGGTTGGTCAAGGAAATGTTTGAAGGTATCAGACATTTCTGGAGAAAGTTGATGTAAATTTTGCTCTAAATCTGTTGCTATATATTCACTGTATTTTCCCAGAGGTTCTCCTTTTAACCAACTTCCCATTCCATCTCCATCTCCGGCGGCTAAAATATACCAGTCTGTCGGATTATTGCCGGGGGTAAAATAGGAACTAATGGCTTGGCGAATTTCGATAGATTCGGCTTGTTTTCTTTGCTGTTTTTGCTGTTTTGTTAATACTTGATTGGGGTTACTGGATTGAGGTTCAAAATCTTCAATCAGCCAACCTGCATTTAATAAACGAGGATTCAATAAGTTTCTATGATTTTTAGCCACCCAAGGAATCCCCCAAGGGGTGTTAGCAACGCTATCTTTCCCTTGAGTTGTCCAAGGAAATCGTTTAGAAATATCTTCACAAATGTGCTGATAATATTCTATAAAGTTAGGGTTATTTTTTAGCCAACCTGCGACTCCAGAACACAGGTCAGGATAATATAACTCTAAACTTTGTTGAGAACGGCTTAATAGGTTAGGGAGAATTTTATGTAAGCCTCGTTTTAGAACTTCCGTTGCATTTAATTCTTCAATTCCATCAAATAAACCCGCTTGATTTTGCCAAATTTTATCGGTTTCTCCTTCTGTCACCCAATCTTGACCGGAATGAACAACCGGGCCAATTCCTGACACCGTTGAACGGGGGCCAAAAGCGGTGGGGAGTTCCCAAGTGCGGTTATTTTTAACTGCATTTAAAGCAAACCGAGTTTGATCAAAAACACTCGCCCACCAAGACCCTACATTCAAATTAGGTTGTCTTGCTTGATAAGATTGAAGATTAGTTCTGCGGTTTTTCAAGTCTTCTGAAAGGGCGGCTTTTCGACTGGCTTTGATAAATTTTTCTTCAGACTCAACTAATAAAGGCTTTTGAGGACGGGCAAAGTTGTTTTGTTCATCCTCCCAAGTTTTATAATTTTGATGATGGGGAGAATGGTGTAATTTTGTATCTAAGCTGCCAATGGGTAAAGCCGTCCAATAACTTTGCCATTGAGATTTTAACCATCCTTCCCAGGTTTGAGGATTCAGATCTTTGATCCAAGGATAAGCAGGATTTTGCAAATAATTTAAGACTTCTTTTCCTAAGTTCATCCATTCTTGATTTAAGGTTTGTTCTGCATATTGCATGGCAGAAACCACAGGATTTTTACCGGAATAGTCTGGATGATTAGACCCATTATTGGGTAAAATGGTGACAAGAACATTGGGGAACCCGGCGGTTAATAATTGTCGTTCTGTTGGGGGTGTAATCCAATCTTTAAAATCTGGGTATTTTTGCAATAGCCATAAATCAATTAAGGGTTGTTGATATAAGCAGGGATACAGTAAACTATCGGGGCCATATTTCCAAGCGATCGCCCAACTTACTTTAGCCGATAGATAATGTAATAACCAAGATCCTGCCCAAAAATCTCGCATTTTGCGGCTGGCTTTAATTAAGTCTTGAACGGGGGTAAAACTAAAGATTCCCACACAAGGACGAGATTCAAAATAATCTTGATTTTTACGGGCTCGTTTTTTAGGATAATCTTCGATATCAGAATAATATCCGGCTAACCCTCCCGCTAAGGCTGATGTCATGGTTATATGACTCCACAAGGAAGCATCAGGAATGCGAGTATCGGCGGGTAATAAGGACAGGGAGGGTTCATGAGTAATATTAAGCTCTTGATTTAATGCTTTTGTTAAAGCAACGGGATAACAGCGCCAGAACCACCAATACACTTGACGAGCATCGGTGCAGTTACGAATAAAATCAGGGATAATATTTGTTTCAAGAGTTGATAATTTCTCGATTCTATTGTCTTTTAATGCGATTAAGGGGTTATGCCAATTTTCTAATTTAAACTGTTGCTCTTTCCCTGATAGTAAATGACGAATTTCTAGTCCTTGCTGATTATAATCAATGGGAATTGAAACCCGACCAATTGCAGCGCGATCGCTGGCTGATGCAATTAAATCACACAGTCCAATGTACTTTAACCATTGAGTGCTGTAGGGGGAATGAGTGAGAGATTTGGCTTTGGGAGATTCCCATCCCTGCATACAAGTGAGCGATCGCCATGCTCCTTCGCCACCTCGTCCACGATTGGTGTACAGTGCTTTTAATGCCGGGTCATGAAGCAAACCCCAAATTTTGGCTTGCCAAAAAAGTGTCATAATTCCTTACTTCCCATTTCATGAATAGAAATTGACTTAACTAATCATTGCGAGTCCGTCTTTTCTTAGTTATCCAAGAAAATAAAACTGAATAATAAGAATGTTTGCAGGAGGTGGCTGTGCAGAACATTTCTTCTAGGATCAAAGCTAATGAGTGTGATGAGTGAATTAACTGGACTTAGCCAGATGCAAGTTTGTTAAATCTAGGGGGACAACAAATGTGATGTTCTCACAAATTAACTATTTACTAACTTTACCAACCTGTGATAGGTTCTGTCTTGAATTTCACAATATTTATCGTTTAAGTTACAAAACTCAATAATCCTTTAAAAATCTAAATTTTTTAAGAAATCATAAGCTTCATGTCAATATTGGCTTATTACGACTATTATCCTACGGAATATGGCTAAAAAGCCAACACGCCATTCCTATTCAGATCAACAAGCCTTTGAGCGATTGATGTTATTAATTGCCACCTTGGTTCAATATCCAGGGGTTGGTAACACTCCCCCAACTCAGAAAGGAGAACATCGGAATGCTCTATCAGATGTCCAATATCACTTACAGCAGCTTGCCTCTGAACTGAAAATTAACCTTCCTCCGGGTTATCCCGCTTTACCAACAATTCGTAAAGATATCGAAACCCTACGGCGCTACAGCATTCTCGAACAGCGAATGTACCGTTGGGGTTATTATCTCGGAACAGGTGTGATGAGTTGGGAGGAATTACAAGTTGCGTTTCAACTGTTAGTTTCCTTGAGTCAATATCAAGCGGACTCCAAAACGAGACGAATTTGCGAAACTTTAGAAAAGCGATTACGAGGGGTTAACTTAGAACGAAAAGGAGAATTTTTCTATCCTGTTCGACAACAACTCAACCGTTCTATTGTGTGGACTGACCCGGATGAAATGTTGGAAATGGGCAATGTACAAAATACTCTTTTTCATCAATTAGATCAGATTGAAGAGGCAATTCTCACTGGAAAAGCCATTGAAATTTCTCGGTTCAGTGACCCCTATAATTCTGGACAAATTGGATTAGTAAAAATTTGGCCATTACAACTGATTCATTTTAATATTGCTTGGTATTTGGTCTATGAATCCTGCGAAAACGGTCAACTCACGATTGGTCGAATCAACCGCTATCGAGATTATTGCCAATTTTTATCCCAATCTCGACCTCTCCAAGAACAATATAATAATTTACAAAAAGCTCATCAATTATTAAACCAAGGATGGGGATTAAATTTAGGGAATGCAGTCGAACAACAACAGGAACTTGCGGGAGAACTGCCTTTAAAATTGGTTCATATTCGCTTTTTTCCTCCCGCTACTAATTTTATTTTAGAAGGGGAGCGTCGCCATATTCGTCAACAAATTAAGACGATTAAAGATGAACAGGGGAAACTATTATTTGTAGATTATAAAATTCAGTTACCTTCTCGATCACTCAATGAATTTATGATTTGGGTCAATCAATATTTAAACTTAGCACAGGTTTTATCTCCACCAGAACTTGCCCAAAAACAGTATCAAGCCGCTTGTAAAATGGTAGAACGCTATCAAAATATGGGGGGTGATTTGTCCTGATAATGAATTAAATTTAATCTACCTTTTACCAATCAGGACGATCAGCACTATTCCCCTCATCCCAATCTTCTATATAACGCTTTAATAAAGGTTCGGGATTCACTTCCATCTCAAATTCTTCCTCTTCTTCTGGCTTTAAATTCAAAGGTTCAATAATTTTAGCAAAGGCATCTTGAACAAATTGTTTGACAAATTCATCTCGGCGAGTTAACTGAAATTGTCGTTGTACTACTTCCGTCATTCCTCCATCTCCCCAATCTTGATCATGACGGAAATATTCAATAAAACTTTTACCTGCAATCCGGGTTAAATAGGCAGCACTCACCGCTTGAATGGCACGTGCGACGACTAAGGTGGCAATATTTAATTGTAAGGCTGTTGAGACTAACTGAATCACCCCTTTAACCACTCCTAAACTGCCTAAAGTTTTGGCTAAGGATAAGGCTAATTCTCGACCCCGATCTGCATTTAATTCACAGCCATATATTTTACCAATTTCGATTACCATTTGGGTATTAACAGCCGCCGTCGCAATTAAATCAATGACAGGTAAAGGAGTGACCGCAATGACTCCTGCACCAATCCATTGAAATCGTTCCACAATTTTTTCAGCTTCCCGTTTTCTTTGAGTATCAATTAATCGTCGTGCTTCTTCTCCTAATCGCTGAGATTGGAGTAAAATATTATCAGCAATTAATTCTTCTCCTTCTGATCTTAAAATCATTGCCATCCGTCGAATTAAAGGCATAATATCCGGTTCAGGTTGTATGATTTCTCCCGTGTCTAAACGTATGGATTGAGGATTTGCAGCTACAGCAATGACATCACTGGGATCTAAAAACGCCTTAACTCGCTCTCGAAGTTTAGCTAAAATTAGGGTTTTATCGCTTTCAGGATATAAATCAATTTTATTTAAAAGAATCAGCGATCGCTTACCAATTTCAACTAATGCTTGTAAGGAATGATATTCGGATTGTCTTAAATCATTATCCACAACAAAGATTAATAAATTGGCATCTGTTGCTAACGAACGTGCTAATTTTCCCCGTTCAGAGCCCCCCATTCCCGCTTCTAAAATTCCAGGGGTATCTGTAATTAAAATTTCCCGTTCAATTCCTTCTAATTGTAAATGATAGGTTTCTCCAACTTCTGTAGTTCCCATCGGTGCGTTAACTTTTCCCACCATGCGACCCATTAAAGCATTGACTAAAGAAGTTTTTCCCGCCGAACCTGTTCCAAATACGACCACTTGAATATTCCCTTTGGCTAATTCGGAAGCGATATCTTGAGAACGACTTAATAACGCTTTTTTAGCCACTTCATCTTGAATTTGAGTCACCTGTTGTCTTAACGATTTAAGGGATTCTTCGGCGGCTTCGGTTTTATCTAAAGGAATTTTTAAGGGTCGCCGTTTTTTGGTAGATTTTCCTGATTTTTGGAATAATCGAGTATAATAAAAAAAGGCAAAAATAGCCAATCCTAATAATACAATTAATAATAATAGCAGCAAATTTGCTAAAATCGGATTCGCTGACCAAATCACCTGAGTATAAAGTGCTGATAGGGAACTAATCAGCCAAATCATTAACCCTAGAAGCAAGCAAATCCCAAAAATTAACAGTAAATAGCGAGAGATAGACATACTGCGATCGCTTTAACCTCAAATGAACTAATTTTATAGATCTCTTTCTATAGTAACTAACTCAGGAAATGAATTCATCCCCCCTAAGTTCCCCTACCTCCTCATATTCTAAGATTAGTCTAAAGCTTGCAAGTATCAACTCGTGTAAAAAATAAGGTTCTTGCTTTAATTTCTTGGGAAGATAAGGGAAGCGCATTGGGAGAAAAAAGTTGATAATTGGATTCCTTTTTCATTCCTTTCTCAAGCTGATTTAGACGAGGAAGATGACCTTCTGGTGCTTCTAAAGAAAAAGTCAATTCATTATAATTTTTCCATTTTTCTTTTCCATTTTTCCCTGATTCAATCCAGCGAACTAAATCGGTAAAATGAATATAAGCATTGGGATCATATCGATTTAAACTATCATCTTCTAGCTCATTTTCAGTTTCTACAAAAATTCGCTTCTGAACACTAAATCCAAATAACCCTCCTGAGTATTTTTTCCATAACTGATCAATCGTTCTTAAGTAGGAACAAGACATTTTTTGAATCGCATCTTCATCCAAATAACCAACACTTTCTCGATTCGTAATTTTCAGTAAAACCTGATTCGTGTTTTGATCAGCTTCTTTCCATTTTTTCTGCTCTAGGAGCTTTTCTAACTCTTGAATATATTTAGGTTTCCTCACACAATTTTGTTCTTCATTGAGTAGATTAATTTCAATCAGTGCTAATTGATTTTCAGGAGTGACAACTTCAAGAGACCCAAACCCATCACTAATAATTTGATTGACCCTCTGTTTCAATAAATTAAATTCTGTATCTTGAGCAGAATTTTGTTGACCAATTACCTCAACAGGAGGTAAAACTTGTACACGATCTCCTTCATAAATAGCAGATTCACAAATAGAATTAGGCAAAACATGAATAATTAACGTATTAGGATTCACACTAATATTAAGCTTTTCAATATATCCTCTATATTGTTTTTTTTGTTCTGATGTATCATGAGATAATCCCAATAATTGTTGATAGAAATTTAGGATATTAGGATCAGCATTTAGATGGCTTAATAAATCAATCTGAGTCAAAGTTCCATAAACTGTGATCAGTGATCCCGTAAAAAATCCGATAATAAAAGTGGGAAATTGATCTATTACTTTTCCCACCCAAGTATCGGTTCTGGAAGGCGATCGAGAATTTTTCATGTTAAACGGGGGTAGATGCGATATCCATTACCATCAGGAATAAAAGTCAAACAACTGAAATTCAAAACAAGGGTAATACACAGATGAAATTTTGGGAAAATTCCAGCCGATAAATTTTTAAGAAGATAAAATCTAAAATAGATAATTCTTCCAGAAATTTATAGTCTGGTTTCCTGATGTGATAGTTTTAGATGAGATTGGTTTTAAAAATCGTTTTCTTACACTTGTTTGGCTGTCTTAGGTTTGATTTCCTGAATTGTCTCACCTCCTTACACCCAACGAGTAGCAGTCCTATAATCAAGATAGCATTGAAAAACTCACCCTGCTAGGAGTCAATTCTAGCATCATATCCTCGAAAATAAACGGTTTTATAGCTATATAAACTCATCAATTTCACGATTAAAAGTTGTTAAAAATACAAGGATTAATCCTTTGATTCTTATTCTTCAACAGTATGAATAATCTGAAATAACCATGAGGATTATCCTCAACCCAGATCGGATTTTTGATCAAAATTCTTGATTTATGGTATGCTTTTATACAGAGGGTTGGATTGGGGAATTCTATCGATTGAATATGAATCTTTAGTTGTATTAGGACGAAGTGGGAGTGGAAAAACAACTTCTTTTAATTGTAGGCTAATTATTACTTACTGTAATAAAACCTTCAGAAATTTTTCTGAAGTTGATACCCAGGCTTCAAAACTATATCCCGTAGTAAGCCCTTCAGGGCTTTCTTAATCAGGGATGAGGGCTGAAGCCCTCACTACGAGGATTGAAGAATTTGAGCAATCATTGAGACTTTTTGGTCGTAGTTTTCTTGAGTTAAAATAGGAATTTTATTGTCTAATGAAATCGGTTGCTGTAAATCAATCCAAGAACGACATCCGCCATAACTAGGATGATAAGGAATTTCATGAACTTGAGAAAGTTTATAGGTTCTCAATAATAGAATATAAAGAGGCTGTTGAGGTTTAAATTGGATGCGATCGCGCACAAAAGTTTCATTCCAAATATGAAACTTGATTAATGAATGAATCAAAGACTCATCTTGAGAATTATTCCAGGATAAAATATGAGTAATTTCTGCAAAACTACTAATTTTAACCGTTTCAG
Source organism: Planktothrix mougeotii LEGE 06226 (assembly GCF_015207485.1). NCBI lineage: Bacteria > Bacillati > Cyanobacteriota > Cyanophyceae > Oscillatoriales > Microcoleaceae > Planktothrix > Planktothrix mougeotii. The sequence continues at coordinate 32,499 of NZ_JADEWU010000005.1, read as the reverse complement.
GATGCCAACTCGAAGAAACAGGTTGTACAAAATGAGCATATTCAGGTTTTAATAAAGTGGGTTTTTGATGTTCAAAGGTAGGATAGAGCAGAATTTTGTTCTGATCAACCTTGAATTTTCCATTTTGTTCCCGAATTCCTCCTTTTCTCAATAACATAATGGTTTCACCTTGTTCTAAGGCTTCAACCGTAATATTCCATTCTTTAAGAGCGTGATTTGTTACAGTTTTCATCATTATAATTATAGATGCTGATTTTCTATTATATTATATATAATAATAACCTGAAACTAGGAAACTCAATATGGAAAAACGAACTCTAGGTCAATCTGATATTCTAATTACTCCGCTTTTAATCGGAACTTGGCAAGCCGGAAAACGAATGTGGGTAGGAATTGAAGATGCAGAAACCATTAAAGCCATTCGTGCTGGTTTTGAGGCGGGAATTACAACCATTGATACCGCAGAAGTCTATGGAGAAGGGCACTCGGAACAAATTGTAGCCCAAGCTTTATCTGATGTCCGAGATCAAGTCGTTTATGCAAGTAAAGTATTTGCTAATCATTTGAAATATGATCAAGTGATTGCAGCTTGTGAACAATCTTTAAAAAATCTGAATACCGATTATATTGATTTATATCAAATACACTGGCCATCTGGCTTTTTTAATTCAGAAATAGTCCCGATTGAAGAAACCATGAAAGCCTTAAATCACTTAAAAGAACAAGGAAAAATTCGAGGGATTGGGGTTTCTAATTTTTCCCGAACACAATTGGAAGAAGCCAGCCAATATGGAAGAATTGAAAGTTTACAACCTCCTTATTCTTTATTTTGGCGAAAGGTCGAACAAGATGCCATGTCTTATTGTATTGAACAGAAGATTTCTATTTTAGCTTATTCTCCCCTAGCTCAAGGATTATTAACGGGAAAATTCGGCCCCCATCATCAATTTGCAGCAGGAGATCATCGATCTAAAAATAAATTATTTGCTAATAAAGACCATTATCAACGGGTACAAAATGCCTTAGAACAATTACGACCCATTGCAGAACGTTATCAATGTACATTAGGACAATTAGCGATCGCATGGTTAATTTCCCAACCCCAAACTCATGCAATTGTCGGGTTTAGAAATGCAGAACAAGCTGAACAAAATACTCATGCTGGTACTATTAAAATCGCCTCCGAAGATTTAGCAAAAATCGACCAAATTGGGCGCACTGTTACAGATCATTTAGATGATAATCCGGTGATGTGGGATTTTTAGAAACAGGACTTAATAGGAAAATCAATATTTTCCTAACTCCTAATCCATCAATTCCCCCCTTTTTTAGCAGGGGGTTTTCAAAGTCAGGGGTAAAAAGGGAAATAAAAGTGATCTTTTTTTTGTAAAATTAAAAAGAGATCACTTTTATTTGGTTTTAAAAAATCATGTTAAACAGTATAATTGAACAACTGAAGTTAGTCAAGGATTTTCGGAAAAATCGGGGTAAAAGACATGAATTATGGGTAGTGTTGACTATCATTATTTTAGCCCTGCTAACTGGCAATGTTACTGATAAGCAAATAGATAATTTTAGAAAAAACGAAGAACATATTTAATGATTAAGTTTTATGAACTGTTTCGATCTGAAAAGTCCGTGAGTTTAGCCTTAAATCAAGCTCAAAGCTGGTTAAGAACCATTGTAATTAATAGTAAAAATTATCAAAAAACTTTAAAAAAAATTCAACGAAAATTAAAAGAAAAATACCCGATTAATTCTGAACAAAAATTGGATTTCTTTCTTGCTTTTATTAATGAGGATAGTCAATATTTCCAAGAGCGAATTAAGGATGAACTCAACTATTTTGTTGAGGGTTCTACTTTAGTAGATCGAGCGATCGCATCTATTCGGGGAATTACAGAAATTGAACAAACTGAAAACCAACGCCGTCAGGAAAAACAGGAACAAGAGAATAATTATCAACTCCAAATCAAAATTTTAGCCGTCGGTACAGGAATGAGTGCGGGAGGAATTACAGGTTCTAGTTCGGGTCTATTATTAAGCCAATATGCGACTGATTATCCCGTCATCACCTTTGGAATATCAGTGATAATCAGTTTTATAGTGGCGTTCTTCTTTTATGTAGGAGTTCTGGGAATAGCTTGGATTTTTAAGAAGAAAAAGCCATAGGTTTGTCAGTCGTGGTTTAGGATTATTGGTAGATTAATTAAGTTTAATTAGGGAGTGGTGCGTGCGCGTTGCTTACGCACCCTACGGGTTAGCTTTGGGGTTGGGTTAAACGTTGATAGACCGTTGCTAACCCGTTAGCATCTCCCACATTTCCAGGGAATAAAACAACGGGTAAATTGGGGTATAAAGGATGGTTAGAAGAGGTTTTAACCATTGAACAACCTGCTAACACTTGACCGAGTAACCGTGCTGTTTTTAACGCTAATCCCTTACTCAAGACATCATTAGAGGTAATTCCCCCTTTACTAATTAAAAATCCAATATCTGTCGGTAAACCTCGCACAATATCCATCAGTAAATCTGAGACTTTCATCCCAAACGCTAACCGAGTTTCTACGGTATCAAATTGTAATTCTTGACGACTGGTATAAATGACTGGGGTTTGACCTTCCTCATGAATTGTCTTAATTTGGTCTAAAATTTGTTGTAGGAGTTCCTGTCTTTGAGTCTCACTTTCTTCTAATAAATGGGAAACATCCACTTCAATTCCGACTATTCCAGGTTCCTGTAATAATCGTTCTAATTGTTGAGTGGATTTCTTAACATGAGAACCCATAATCACGACACCCGGTTTCCCATTTCGGGTATATTTTGCCATTTCTTCTGCGGGAATCGGTTGATTTCCCAGTGCTGCTAAAGACGTTAAAATACTCGCCGCGCTGCGGAATAAAAAGCGTTTTCCTTGACTAGCGGCGGTAATAATATCCGAGGCGAATTGATCAAAATCTTTTTGGGTTTCACCATCGACTACCACACATTGATTGTCTGTTAAACGCATTAACCGAGGTAAAGTTCCCACCCGAATATCAGATAACAAAAATTGTTCTACTTTTTCCGATGGAATTTGACCGTTGGTTTTTTCGGTGACATAATCGGGTAAATAACTATGTTGATACGCAAAAACTGAATCTTTAGCAAATTCTGTTAAATGAACGGGGGTTTCTACTCCATCAATGATTAAATAATGAATACTATTGCGGGTAATCCTTCCCCCTTCAAAAAAGGCTGGAACTAGAAAATGAGCATCAAAGGGGCCCAGTTCCTCAGCAATGACATCGGTTTCTACCGGGTAGTGACCGCGTAGGGTAGAATCAGAACGACTGACCACCATCACGTAGAAACCCGGTTTCTGGCCCAGATTTTGCTGATCAAATCCAGATTTTTCGTTGAGAAACCGGGTTTCTTCGGCGGCGAGGGCTAATTTTAAATTCTGGGTGACTTCACGGGTAACGGATGCGGCTTGTTCGGGTGTTAAGGCTCTAGTATTGGTGAGAATAAAGAAAATCGGAGATTGGTCAGCGAGTCCAATTCGCAGGGTATCCACATCCCACTGAGTCAGCAATAAGCAACTATGAACGGTTTGAGAACCTGTGGGGTCATCATCGAGAACAATAATTTTAGGTCGCATTGGAGTTCCTATCACAATCGTGTTGAGGTTATTGGTGGATTTTCAGGATATTAAAACCAGCCTACCACTTAACGGGAAATCTGTTGCTCCTGAAGTTGTTTTAATTGTTGATGAACGTCTGAAGCAATTTCAAAGGCTTGATATAGAAGTCTTCCTTGTTCTGTTGTCGGTTTTTCCGTTTGTAAGACCGTTAAGGCGGTGAAATTTGGATCAAACAGTTCGGAATGTTGCTGAATAAATTTTTGATAGTTTTTCAAGGTTCGTTCTATTTTTAATCCTTTAATTAATTCTGTTCTAATTAAGTTTAAAGCTGCAATAATAGCTTCTCGATTGTTTAATTTTCCGGGGGGATGGGCTATTGCATCGAGTTGATCATAAATTTTTAAGGCTTTAACAATGGCGTTATAACGCTCTACTTGATGACACAGTTTGACGAATTGGGGACGGGTTAAGGTATTCCAAAGTTTCACACTATCCTCAAGAATTAATAGTCCTCCCATAATTAAATAAATAATTATTAAAATTAAAGATAGTTCTGGAAAAATTAAACTCCAAACCCAATAACTGATTAATAATAATAATAAAATAAAAAAGGTTTTTAAACCTTCTCCTAATAATTTTTTAACGGTAGCGGGTCGATAGAGTAACTTTTGATTGATACCACTCCAATGCTTGATTTCCCCTGGGGTAATTTCTAATCCTTCTAAATCAGATTGTGTGTTATCCATTGAAGACCTCCATTCCGTAGAAGTGTCTTTGGATTGGTTTTATCGGCTGATTCAAAAATGAACTCAAATCTGCCTCTACGGAAATTAAAAGGTGTTTAAAGGGATCAAATTTATTCTCCATTCAAGAAGATGTATTGCCTATAGATCTGCCATAATTCCCGGCTTTTTTAAGTTCAGCAGGAATCAGCTTTTGGATGTCATTTTCTGTGCGAAGGGCTTTTTGATAAGCCCATTCAGGACAAGCCGGAAGGGATTTTTTGCTTTCACCATAGGCAGAATTAATCTGAACTAAATCATTAAGTTCTTCCTCGATGGGTCGGGGTTCTAAACGACATTTGAGTAAAAAGGAATCATATTGATCTGCCATTTGTTCATAAACTCTGGAGGCGACTAAATGGGTATTCGCTTTACCATTGGGATCTAAAAAGGTTAATAACGGTGCAAGAATAGCGACTAAAACGGGAATAATCACCGCCACTAATTGATAAGTCCCACTGATGGCTTGCACACCAGCAACAGCCGCTAAAACGGTGCTGGGAATGCCAATATAAAGATGAGTTCTTGTCCAGCGAATGGATACATAAATATGCGCTTGACTCAAAACTCGACAGACGGTTTTGCGATCAAAAGCACGATAAATGATATCTTCCTGGGCAACATAAGGCAGTGGTTTACCTGAATTTTGTTCTACAGGAACAGAGGAACTCACGGGGTTATTAATCAGATTATCAGGGCTACTGGATGCACTCATAGGCTTTAAACCGGGTAAAATAAAGGGGTGAAAATTGGATTTTTAGATCAGTTTGTTGGGACTCTTAAGCTTAATATTGGCTTGGGGATGGAGACAACATCAGTTAAGAAAAAATAATTCTATCAACTTCTGTTCAATTCTTGATCAGGAGTAACACCCTTTAACCAAACGATAAATGTAGTTCCCCTAGGAGTATTCCCACGAGAAAGCATATCCTTGGACACCCAAACCGAATTAACCGGAGAGAACACTTCAATTTTTCCCTGCATTTGTTCGACTAAGGTTTTGGCGATCGCTAACCCTAACCCTGTCCCCGGAATTTCAGAACGTCCTTGGACACCTCGATAGTGACGTTCAAATAAATGGGCTAAATCTTCGGGTGGAATACCGGGGCCAGTATCACTAATGCCAATTCCCACTTGTCGGGGTTGAGATTTGCGTTTTTGAGTTAGTCGCACTCGAATACAAAGTTTTCCCCCCGGTGGAGTATATTTTAAGGCATTATCGAGGAGGTTACTCAAGACTTCCCGCAAGGCTTTATGATTCCCTTGGACAACGGGTAATTTAGGGGGAAGGTCAACAAAACATTGAAGTTGTCGTTCTTCAGCGATGGCTTGGGTTGATAAAATTAACGGTTGTAAGACCTCAGATAACTCTAACCATTCGAGTTCATCCCAGGCGGGTAACAAAGTTAACATTGAGGACGCAGACGTGGCTTCTTCCCCAGGAGGCATGGAAACCAAGACAGAATCAACGGTTAGGGGTAAGCTTACAGCAGGTTCTGTGCGGTCTAAAGTTTGATCCGCTTGTTGTAACAATTCTTGAATGCGATCGCTCTCTCGTAAAATACTATTGGCAATCGGATAATTTTTATCGTCGGGTAACAACCGCTTTAATAATAATTTTCCAAAGGTACGCACCGCCGTGAGGGGACTTTTAAGTTGATGAAAGATATTATGAAGGGCATCGGCTTGTTGCGCCTGTAGGTGTTGTTGTTGGCTTAATTGTTGTTGAAACCATTGGGAGCGTTGATCTAAAATACAACCCAGGGCTAAGGTATGGGCAATTCCTTGCAATTGGCCATATTCCTCTGGGTTCCAGGAGCGATCATTGCGTCCGGTGACTAAAAAGCCTAAGACCACCTCTTCTTGAATCAACGGTAACACGGTTTGACTGCGTTGTTGCCAACTTTTCTCTTCTTCTAGGGGTTGTTCCCGGTGTGCTTCAGCTTCTATAAAATCATTGATATCCACCGCCGGTAACAAAATCCGGGTTTTGGTAATTTCTTCTGTTGTTAACAAACGAGGTAGAGTTGGAGTTAACATTGTCGGAAAGCGCATCAAACCCGGAATATCCAAATCTTCCAGGGAGGTTTCAGGATAAGTGGCGATCGGAATCAATTTCTGATGTTCCTCATCCACCCAAGCCTCGGCCAAATACACCACACTCAAGGACGCACCTAAACTCGCCGTCAATGACAATTGCGTGCGACAGAGTTGGACAAATTCAGAACTCGCTGTAAGCATAGGAGGGGGAGGAGCCGGGGGATCAGTGTACTGATTTTGTATCAATCTATTAAAACATCTTGAAATTTTGAACTAGAACAGATATACTTCTTTCGGATTTTGTAGCTATATTTACAACCCGCCTGCTTAAAAAGGAGGTCAACAAGTTGGCTAGAAGACGTAAGCGTAAAAGCCGTCGTAGACAAGAAGGACGAAGAATTTTAGAATGTGTGCCTCAATATAGCATTTCCAGTGGCGAAGATAAACCTGTAACGGCTGCTCGCAAGTTTATCCATGCCGAGGGAATTATTCCCCCTGCTGTGCTTCTTGTCAAACGCAATGAGCATACAACAGATCGGTATTTCTGGGCTGAGAAGGGTCTGTTTGGCGCTCAGTATGTTGAAGAAAATCATTTTTTATTCCCCAGTTTAAAGCAGCTTGTGGAAAAAGCAACACCCCTATCTTCTGCTTCCGCCCTCAAAAGCGTTTGAAGTCTAGATCCCCTGTGTTGAATATTCTTAATGCTTAAAGTAAAGGGTTTTCTAAATGCGGAATTTTTCTAGCGTCCTGAAACTGGGTGACAGCTATTATCAACATGAGCTTTAGTCCTTAACTCAGATTAAGGCAGCGCGAGAGAAAAACCGGATAGGTCTGGTGGTGAACCTTCAATGGAGGCAATCTATCTCTGGGGGTTTAGTCGGTTAAAAGGGTGTTGAATTTCTTCTCTTTTAACCCAACTAGCCCAGGAGTCCCTGCTTCTAGCAAGGATCAGATGAAATTATTCGCAAGGTTTGAGGTGCAGTGCTTGTTTGAGCGTTGCCAGTTCGTCTCGGTGAGCGGTTACAGTAATTAAACTTTGAGTTTGGTTTCCTTGACCGAGAACAGCATCCAGCTTAAGAGAGACTTTTTCTAGCCGCCCGGCACCTTTCCAATAAAACCACCCCGCCAGGGGCGAAAGCAACACCAGTCCCCAAAACAGTTCGCCAAGGTTGGGAATAGCCATCGATAGGACTAATCCTAAACATAACAGCCCAACGGCTGTTAATAGGGTTAAGAAGATGGCTAGAAACCAACTGGGACGAACTAACCCCTCAAAGGTGATTTGATTGTCTTCCCGATTTAATTTCGTCACACGATAAGCTCGTGCTGCGAAATACTGTTGAATTTGCGTTAGCAAAGAGTCTGCTGCTTGTTCCGCCATTAGTTTTTCCTGCTGGGTTCGATCTTTGGTCGCAGCCCGCACAAAGAAGAATAAGCCAATTGCTAGTAACAAGGTCAACACAAACGTGGAAGGAATTACGGGAATCATCATAGATTAAATTAGTCTACTTTTAAACGGTCACTCGTCGATGGGGAGTTTACACAAATTTACCTCGACGAGTTGTATATTCATGCCAAAGTCGGGCTAACTCTTGCGCCTGGGTTTTGTATTCCGGTATGATTTGGTACATCCTACGAGGGCGACCTCTGCCTTCTACCTTCTGCCAGTATCCCGTAATCGTTCCTTGTTTTTCGAGGAACTTCAAGGCACTATAGAGAACCGTATCCGATAATCGATAAGCAGAATACTCTTGTTCTAGTCGTTCAATCAGTTCGGTTCCATAGGAGTCCCCTCGCAGAAAGACAGATAAGATGTAGCAAACCGCCAGTTCTTTATTGAGATAGATAGGCGGGGGTTCTTGGAAAAATTGATAGATCTCTTCAAAGGTCATAAGATTCTCCCGCTTACTCTGAAGCATGATTGATTCACCTAAATTTTAGATAAGGATGAAAATTTTTGACTTCTAGCCTGACTCTATTTATATAATTTATCGCGCCGTGATTCGGGATTTAGTCAATGTGGTCACTATTTTTAGGGATATTGGAGAAAATCAATCACGGTGATTCCCTATAGGTTAGCTAAAAACGACAGGTTAAGGTGGTTTTAACGGGACAAGCTCGTTCTGTCAAGGAATTCCCTCTCAGGTCTAATCCAGTTAGGTTTGTCAAGCTTTGCAATGGACGACTATCGGAAACTTTTGTATTATACAAATCTAAAGTGATTAATTGGGTTAACGGTTGCAGGGGTGCAAGATTTGAAACCGAGGTATTAAACAAGCTGAGGATTTTCAGGTGCGTCAATGCTTGTAAGGGGGTTAAATCTGAAATGGGATTATTTCCAAGGTAAAGTTCGGTTAGATTGGTCAGGGTTGCTAAAGGACGAAGATCGGAAATTTGATTATCAAATAAAGTTAATTGGTTGAGATTGGTTAAAGAGGCGAGGGGGGTTAAATCTGTAATTTGATTGTTAAAGAGGAGCAGTTGTTTGAGATGAGTTAAAGAGGCGAGGGGGGTTAAATCTGCAATTTGATTATCATAAAGGGCTAAATAGCTGAGTTTTGTTAAGGGGTGTAGGGGTGTAATATCAGAAATTTGGTTTCCCTGTAAGGCTAATTTTTTTAAACTTACTAAAGATTGCAACGGCGTAATATCTCGAATTTGATTATCAAATAATACTAAACTTTTTAATCGGGTCAAATGGTTAAGCGGGGTTAAATCCGTAATTTTATTCGTATCTAAAATTAAAGTTTCTAGTGCTATTAAGGAAGAAAGCGGGGTTAAATCCTGAATTTGATTGACATCCAGTGCTAAGACTTTTAAATTTGTTAGATTAGCCAATGGCGTTAAATCAGAGATTTGATTTCCACTTAAATACAAAAATTGTAATTGAGAAAAAGAACTTAAAGGACTTAAATCTTTGATTTGATACCCACTCAAATTTAATTGAATCAGTTGAGATAGAATTTTATTTGCTATTTTACAGTCTTTGGTTTGAGAGATTTCTAATAATAAATCTAGGGTTTTTTGTGTTTCTACCTCTAAATTATTTTGATTTAAACAAATCGTTTCAAAATTATTTGAAGGTTGTACAGCAGTCTCTGAAGCTAAAGCCGGATTTAGGGGTAATAAAAATATTAAAAAATTTAGTGTTATTTTATAGGGATTTATGTTAACATAATTTATCATAATTTTAATAAATTGTTTATTTACAAAATAACATCATAAAATCAACACTTTGTTTTTCAGTCAACCTGAATCATTTGATAACACTCTTCAACAGAAGCTTTATTTTTCATAGCTTCTACCAAACGATAATAGGTCGTTTCGTGATTTTGAATTAAGGTTTTAGCTTGTAAAATAGCCCAACGTTCTTTAACTTTCGCTTCACTCATCGGACGATTTAACTGAGTCCAAATTGCGGTAATTTTTTCTCGGTCTTCCCATCCCCCCTCCGCTTTTTGAAATACTAACGTTTCTGCGGCGATTCCCGCCATCCAAACGGTACAATAACGATCTAAAACCCGTGATGAAAGTTGACCTTGCTGTAATTGTTCCCATAACTGTTGATCAGCAAACTGCACCCCTCCTTGAGCCTTTAATCCCTGTTTGAAGGCTTCCCAACCATTTAAAGCATATCCCTGAATGGGAATTTCCATCAAATAAGCCACTAAAAAATGTCCGGCTTCATGGTGTAAAATTCGTTCCCGAGTGGAAGCCGAGGTTCCCGCTAACCAATCTACTAATAAATTAGCACCTTGACCTTGAAATTGAAATATATCTAACGTCGCCACCCCTAATAAAAAACAAGTCACACTCGCCGGAATAAACGGCGAAATATTCAAAACCGGACTCAATAACGCCGATAAAGTTATGCAGAAAACACTAATTGCAATTAAGTTTAAACTGGTCGTTCTCATCAGCTTTTCTTCAGATTTCTGGCTTTATAAAACGTTTCCAAACTCTGGCGATCTCCGACAAACCGCCAATGCCAAGGTTCATAACTCACCCCTTGGGGATTATTCTTAGGAAAGGATAACTCAAAACTATAAAAAGCGGCATTCTCTTTTAACCATTGAAAAGCCTGAGTTTGTTCAAAACTAACACTCAAGTTCGTTGAGGGCATATTTCCATCCCCAATATCCATGGCATAACCCGTATGATGTTCACTATATCCCGGCGGTGCGCTTACCTCGGCGCGTTTGGTTGCTCCTTGTCCCCGTTGGGCTTTGACTTCAAAAAAGATTCCTTCCTGTTCTTTAACCGTGCGAAAGCTGGAAATCGGAACTAAACTCACCCCACTGGCTAAAGCCGCTTGCTCCATTTCCTGATAAGCTTGGGCGGCAGCTTTGCGTAACCGATGACTCCCATCGGGGGTAATACTTTCTAACTCTGCGGCTGGAGCTTCTTCATAGGGGAGATGACCTAATAAATTGTCCGGTAGGGTTGGAGAGGCACTAGGGGAGGGGGCGGTTGGTGTCGCTGAAACTGACGTGCTCGGACTAGGAGACGGGGAAGATGTAACAGAACTTTTGGCTTCTGGGGTAGTTTCTATCAGGGGGATATAAGCTTTGGGAGACAGAATTCCAAATTGATAATTAATGGCTAAAGCCGTACAGAACGCCACGACGGCTAACCCCAACATTTTCCAGAAGAGTCCAGGTCTCTGAGGGGGTCGGGAGGAAGCCACGGTCACAACGGGAACATCTCGTATTGCTTCTGGAATCTCTTGAGTTGATTCATCCGCGACAGTTTCGGCTTGTTTAGGCAGACTAGAATGCTTCAACGGCTTCACCTTTCTTCCTCCCTGGAGACTCCCGCCATAGCTGTACTCAGCTTGGCGGTGAGAGGAAAGGGAGGGCGGGGTCTATGCAACATAGTGAATTCTTGTGGTTTGGAGGAAACCGTTGTGCCTCAGAAGTGGCGAAACTCCCCGGCATACCTGTTGGGATTACAGGATTGAGGCTACCGATATTGTTCTGGTTCGACCCGCCTCGGTAGGGCGTTTAATTGGGTTTGGGGATTTCTCCCCCTCCTATTTCTAGGGTAATGTTAGCTTGGCCAATGTTATCAAGGCTTTTTCGGCTGAGTACACTGCCTCCCAAATGGTTGTTTAATACTCAGCGACAGAGCGGAAAACTAGCTACGCATTTTCCGGTGTCGTGACCTAAATAACGGAGTCAGTTAAGACTTAGGCGGGTCAACTAGGGCTGTATTTCAAGCCCCCACTGTACTTGTACTCAAGTCAGTGGTGGGTTGTTGACTCCTGCACATCCATTCAAGGCTGAATTTTATAATACTTCATGTTGACGGCTAATCGTCAACACCTCAACAGTGAACACTTAATCATGATGTCTAATTCTGTAACTCAACTTCTAACACTTTATGAATGGCTGATTGGCGGGGTTTTAATCGGCTGGATTTTAGGTCGGAAATTACCCCCTATTGTTCCCTATTATTTAGGAAAAATTTTATATTGGGTCATTGTTCCGATCGCTATTATTGCATTTTTAAGAAAAGCGGATTTATCCGGTTCGATTTGGATTGCTCCCTTAGCGGCTTGGGCTGCTATTTTCCTCGGTGCTGGATTAGCTTGGATGGGGTTACATTGGCAAAGCCGTATTCCTAAATTCAATATTTTACCCCAATCTTTACCCGCTCAAGGCAGTTTTTTATTAGCTTCAATGGTGGGGAATACGGGATATATTGGTTTTCCGGTTAGTTTAGCCTTAGTCGGCCCCCAATATTTCGGTTGGGCGGTATTTTATGATGGACTGGGAACGGTTATTGGCGCCTATGGATTAGGAGTGGCTTTAGCCGCAAGATTTGGCATGGGAAAACAAGACCCTTGGCAATTAGTTGCAGTATCATTAACGAATCCGGCTTTAATGAGTATGGTGATCGGTTTAATGGTACGAAATATTCCGGTTGGTGATCCGATTGAACAGGGATTAAAGGGAATTGCTTGGGGAAGTGTTGCTTCAACGTTAGTCTTGATGGGAATGCGTTTAAGTCAGCTTCATTCTTGGCGCTATTTCCAACCCGCTTCTGTCAGTTTAGTCATCAAAATGTTAATTGTACCTTTGGTTTTAGGTTATGGATTAATGCTATTGGGATTAACCGGAGCTCCGTTATTAGTTTTAGTTCTGCAAATGGCAACCCCTCCCGCTTTTGCCACCTTAGTTTTAGCCGAAGCCTTTAATTTAGATCGGGAATTAGCCGTTACCAATTTAGCGATGGGCTCTACACTATTATTATTAACGTTACCGATATGGTTATTTTTGTTTGGTCAGTAAAACTTAGAAATTGGGTTTTTGGTGAATCAGCACTCAATTTCTAAACTGTACTACATTTATTAATTAGCCTGAACTTGAGTTCAGGGCATTAATCGTTTAAGTTTCCTGAAGGATAATTTTGCTATTTGGGAGCAGCAGGATAGGAACGTTCTGCTGTCCAATGGCGATCAGAAGATTGATAAACTCTCATCTTCTCTAAACCCGCAGACTCGATCAAATAAATGATTTCATCTAAGGTATAAGCCGCTTGTAAGGAGTCTCGAAATAGTTTTTTCTGATGGTCGTTACAATTTCCTGCATATTGTTCAACTAAGGTATTGAGTTCGGTTTCACTACTGGGGCGAGTTAAATCTCTTAGAAATATTGCTCCCTGGGGTTTTAACACGCGCTGAAGTTCTTGAAAAAATAGCAGAGGTTCTGACAAATGGTGAACAATACTATTGGAAATGACCATATCAAATTGATCATCGGGATAAGGTAACTGTTTGGCATCGATTTGTTCTAATTTGATTTGTTCCTGTAACCCCGCTTGCTCAATATTTTGATTGCCAATAAATAGCATATTTGCTGATAAATCAATTCCGGTAATTTGCCATTGCGATGCGTTAGCCACGCCGCTGCGCGATCGCTTTTGAGCGATTAAAATTGGAATCCGTGCTGTCCCCGTTCCCGCATCTAAGATTAATCCGGTTTCTGGCCCTAATTCTATTGCTAATTCGGCAAATTCTTGATTAACTTGGCTAAAATCCATCGCATCATACTCGCTGGCTTCTTCCCAAGTATCCATGACTTCTACTTCTGGAATACGTTCCATAAGGGTAATTCAGATTAAGGTAAGTTCAGAAGTATTGTAGAAGTTCCGAACTCAAGAAAAGCAATGCACAAAATTACTATTTTGTCAATCCCTTTGATCATGACCCCATCAGTTCTGTTCAAAACTCGTGCATCGCTGCGCTTAAATTCTGTCAGGGTTTCATAAATTTTTACGAGATTATAGGGGTTTGAGGATAGGGTTTTGAGGTTAAGTTATACTTCCCCAGATTATTATTTTTCTATTATAGCCCAAACCCCTATGATTTCGTCAACTAATTGCAACCTGTTTGCAATAACCCCTTGACAAAAATCGAGGTTTTTTACCTTATTCTTTTAAAATTTAAAACAAATTTCTATAATCTATAGTTTTTTCTTATTAAAACTCCCTCTTGACACCAAACCTGGAGTAATACTTTAAAAAAGCTTATGATTAAAAAATGTTTGAGTAAACTATCAACGGTTATGAGAGCAATTGAAACGACAGCGACTATTAATGAGAGTGGGCAACTGACACTTGATCAATCATTAGGAATTACTAAACCACAGCGTGTTCGGGTTATTGTCTTAATTCCTGAAGACGACGAAGTTGACCCCAATGAAACGCCGACTGAAATTGTTATAGAAGGTATTCGCCAAGGTTTATGGGAAGCATTAACAGGACAGACTATTCCGCTCTCAGAAATGTGGGAAGGTATTGATGTTGAGTGAACCACCACCCATCCAAATCGCGCTTACTTCCCGCTTCAAAAGGGATCTTCGAGAACTTGCTAAACGCTATCGTTCAATTCGTACCGATCTTCAACCGTTAATCGAACAACTTCAAGCAGGTGAAATTCCTGGTGATAGAATTGCAGGTATTAAATATACCGTTTTTAAAGTTCGTCTTAAAAATAGTAATATCCAAAAAGGAAAAAGTGGGGGCTATCGAGTTATTTATTATCTGAAAACAAATCAAGCCATCATTCTCGCTACCATTTATTCCAAATCTGATTACTCAGATATTAGTCATGAAACCATTGAAGAGGTGATCACTCAATATGAGAAAGAAATTGGTTAATTGAATGGGAATCTGTGGCTCCCTCGCCATCTTAGGACAAAAACTGCTATAATTGATTTAAACGAAGTCGTTATGAGTTTGAAATAAGAAAAATGACAAACCCAACTGTTGAAAATCTTGTCATTATTGGTTCTGGGCCTGCGGGCTACACGGCGGCGATTTATGCAGGACGGGCGAACTTGAAACCCGTTGTTTTTGAAGGCTATCAAATCGGGGGAATTCCGGGGGGTCAGTTAATGACCACCACAGAAGTTGAGAACTTCCCTGGTTTTCCCGAAGGCATTACCGGGCCGGAACTCATGGATAGAATCAAAGCCCAAGCTCAACGGTGGGGGGCGGAACTGTTTACCGAAGATGTGATTTCCGTTGATTTAAGTCAACGTCCCTTTACTATTAAATCTGAAGACCGGGAAATCAAAACCCATACCATTGTAATTGCAACGGGGGCGACGGCGAAACGGCTGCATTTACCCCAGGAAGAAACCTTTTGGAATGCGGGAATTTCCGCCTGTGCCATTTGTGATGGGGCGAGTCCAATTTTCAAAGGTGTAGAATTAGCGGTGATTGGGGGAGGAGATACCGCCGCCGAGGAAGCCGTTTATTTAACTAAATACGCCACCCATGTTCATTTATTAGTCAGACGAAATGAATTGCGGGCGAGTAAAGCTATGCAGCAACGGGTTCTTCAGCATCCTAAAATTACGGTGCATTGGAATACGGAAGCGGTGGATGTTTATGGCAATGATAAATTAGGCGGGATTAAAATTAAGAATAACCAAACGGGAGAACAACAGGATTTACCCGTCCAGGGGTTATTTTATGCCATTGGTCATACTCCCAATACCCAAATTTTCCAAGGACAATTACAACTGGATGAAGTGGGATATATTGTTACAAAACATGGCACTCCTGAAACCAGCGTTGAGGGGGTTTATGCGGTTGGGGATGTCCAAGATCATGAGTTTCGTCAAGCCATTACAGCCGCTGGAAGTGGTTGTATGGGAGCGATGTTAGCAGAGCGGTGGTTATCGATTAATGGGTTAGCGCAGGAAGTTCAACAAACAGAAACTTCTGAACCAGCAGCAGAAACGACACCTTCAACCCAACCTCAAATTACCACTTCTGAAAATTTTGATATCCAAAATACCCGCCATACGGGGGGTTATGCCTTGCGGAAACTTTACCATGATAGCGATCGCTTAATTGTGGTAAAATATGCCTCACCCACCTGCGGGCCCTGTCATGCGCTTAAACCAATTTTAGATAAAGTGGTTGGTGAATTTGAGGGTAAAATTCATTATGTCGAAATTGACATTGAAGAAGATCCTGAAATTGCTCAAAACGCGGGGGTAGTTGGGACTCCAACCCTACAAATGTTCAAAAATAAGGATTTAATTCAAGACCTCAAAGGTGTGAAACCCAAGAGTTTATATCGAGAATTAATTCAGAATAATTTGTAAGACTCAAAACCCGATTTCTCAAGTAACAACGTAGTAAGTCCTTCAGGACTTTTCTTTTAACTCAATTTGATAAAAGAAAGCCCTGAAGGGCTTACTACGTTTGGAGTGGGAATTAAAATACCATTTGCGGAAAATAAAGAAAGCCCTGAAGGGCTTACTACGTTTGGAGTGGGAATTAAAATACCATTTGCGGAAAATAAAGAAAGCCCTGAAGGGCTTACTACGGTGGGAATTAAAATGCCATTTGCTGCATACTGCCTAATAAAGCAATAATAATTTGAGAGCCAAATTGGAGAGCAAAAATAGCAATAATAGCTGAAAAATCAATTCCCCCTAAAGGTGGAATAAAAGACCGAAAAAGATTGAGATAGGGGTCAGTTAACTGACTTAAAATCGAGAAGGGGGGATCAAACCAGTTAATAGTTGGAAACCAGCTTAATAAAATCCTAATAAATAGGATTATCATATAAATGTTGAGGAACTGTGCCAGGGTGTTAGCGAGTAAGCCGAAAGGAAGTGCCATAAAATTTATTTGATGTTTAACTCAATTTGACTGAATTTGAGATAAAGTTATGACCCTTAGTGTATCACATTTAAGAAAAGGGGGGAAAATCAAACGGGATACCCCCATCGATTAATCATAAGTTTCCGAGCTACTATTGCCATTGACATTGCCTAACTGTTGACGAACATCATCAATGGCTTGATTGAGTTGAGCAATTTTATCCTCCAAACTCAAACGGGCGGTTTCGATATGTTCTCCCGTCAATTTAGCAGACTTCCCCGACTTTCCCGGTATTTCTGGCAAGGGTTCACCGCTTTCGGAATTGGTGATGCGGGAAGCGAGTACCACTCCTAATACCCCGCCCACAAACCCTCCTAGGGTTGCACCGAGGAAGAAGCCACTACCAAAACCATCTCGATTACCCATAATTTAACCACTTTGTCACAATAGCTTGATTTTATAGTAGGGAACAGACAACAGGGAACAGGCAACAGTCAGGAAAAAAGGGAGACACACTTACTGTTGCGACAACAACCGCGATCTATTCGGTGGGGAGACGGTCGAATGTGCCAAACGTTCGATCTCCTGCATCTCCCAAACCGGGTACAATAAAGCCCTGTTCATTGACTTCAGGATCAATAATAGCGGTATAGATTTGCAAACTGGGATAAGCTTGACTTAATTTTTGTAACGCTGGGGGGGCGGCGACAATGGAAATAATCCGAATCAAAGCGGGGTCAAGATGGCGCTGGGTGAGTTCTTCCATCACCGCCATGATTGTTCCCCCTGTTGCTAACATCGGTTCACTAATCATCACCCGCGTTTGAGGATCAAATTGGGGAGGTAATTTATTTAAGTAGCAACTGGCTTCTAGGGTTTCTTCGTTGCGTACCATGCCAATATGATAAACCGAAGATAAAGGCACAACGCTTTGAATTCCCTCCATTAACGCTAAACCCGCGCGTAAAATAGGAATCACGATCAGGGGAACTTCAGGATTAACAAAGGTGGCGTTACATTCGGTTAACGGGGTTTGTACCGTTGTTTCCAGGGTTGGTAACCAGTCTTTGGCGGCTTCGTAGGTCAACCAACGTCCTAACTCCGTCATCGCCGTGCGAAATAAAGCCGGAGGAGTCGCCTGATCACGAGCAACTCCTAACCAATGTTTAATTAAAGGATGGGGGGGGACATAAATACGCAGTTGATTAGCCATAACAAAATCGTTAGAAAGTCTCCACTATCATCCCACACCATTGCCAGAGATGGGTTGACGGTTTTTAACCCTAAGCGATTAGAATATTAGTCTCTATCTTCAGTGATCATTTATGAAAGCAATCATGATTGTGGGAACGACTTCCCATGCTGGAAAATCCATGATGGTCACGGCCATTTGTCGAATTTTACATCGTCGCGGCGTGCGGGTTGCTCCCTTTAAAGGGCAAAATATGGCTCTGAATTCCTATGTTTCTCCGGCCGGATCAGAAATGGGTTATGCTCAAGCGGTGCAAGCCTGGGCGGCGGGAGTGACACCTTCTGTTTCTATGAATCCTATTTTATTAAAACCCCAAGGAAATATGACCTCTCAGGTGATTTTAAAAGGCAAACCTGTGGGAGTTGTGCAAGCAAGTGATTATTATGAACACTATTTTGATCGGGGTTGGCAAACTATTACTGAATGTTTAGACTATTTAACCCAGGAATTTGATATTTTAGTTTGTGAAGGTGCTGGCAGTCCCGCCGAAATTAATCTCAAACATCGAGATTTAACCAATATGCGGGTGGCAAAATATTTGAATGCCAAAACGTTATTAGTGGTTGATATTGATCGCGGGGGGGCCTTTGCTCATGTTGTGGGAACTTTGCAACTTTTAGACCCTGATGAACAGGCATTAATTAAAGGCATTATTATTAATAAATTTAGAGGACAGCGATCGCTATTAGAATCGGGGATAAAATGGTTAGAGGAGTATACGGGAATTCCGGTTGTTGCGGTTATTCCTTGGATTGATCATCCCTTCCCCGCAGAAGATTCTTTAAGTTTATTAGATCGTCGTCCGAGTTCGGCCCAAGCGGAATTAACCATTGCCGTTATCCGATTTCCTCGTATTGCTAATTTTACAGATTTTGATCCCCTAGATGCTGAAACCAGCGTTAAAATTAAGTATGTAGCGCCTTCTGACACTTTAGGACATCCCGATGCCGTCATTCTTCCTGGGTCTAAAACGACGATATCTGACCTGCAAGTCTTAAAACAATCGGGAATGGCAAATCAAATTAAAAATTATGTCGAGGCGGGGGGTCAGGTGATGGGAATTTGTGGCGGTTATCAAATGTTAGGAAAAATTGTGTCAGATCCCTATGGTTTAGAAGGACAACAGGGCGATTATGAAGGGTTAGGATTATTACCGCTTAAAACCGTTATGTCCACTCAAAAAACCTCCCGTCAACGGTTGGTTTCATCCCATTTTCCCCAAGAAGGTTTACCCGTTGAAGGATTTGAAATTCATCAAGGACGAACTCAATTGTTAGATTCTAACGATATTTCTCCTTTATTTAATGACCCGAATTTAGGATTTGTTAATCAGCAAAAATCGATTTGGGGTCATTATTTACATGGGGTTTTTGATAATGGCCCTTGGCGACGAACCTGGTTAAATCATCTGCGAAAACCCAGAGGGTTAAATGCTTTACCCACTGGAATTGCTAATTATCGAGAACAGCGAGAATTGTTATTAGATTTATTAGCAGATACCGTAGATTCCTATTTAGATTTGAGATCGGTTTTATAGCAGTCAACCTCAACAACAGTCAACATGAAAATCCATTTCTTACCCGATAAAGTTACCGTTGAAGCCCAACCGGGTGAACCTTTATTAGCCGTCGCCGAACGCGCTGGAGTTGTAATTCCCACTGGATGTTTAATGGGGTCTTGTCATGCTTGTGAAGTGGAACTAGACGAAGATAATTTTATCTGTGCTTGCATTTCTTCCGTTCCCTCTGGAAAAGCGGAAATCACCATTAATATTTATAGTGATCCGACTTGGTAAAGGCGATCGCCAGAAATTATAAAAATCAATGACATCAGCCCTGGGATTTTCAGCCCAGCTTTTTAAAGCTGATTAATGGGCGGAGAGAGACTCGAACTCTCACGACCGAAGCCGCCGCATTTTGAGTGCGGTGCGTCTACCAATTCCGCCACCCGCCCTTGTTTGGGTTAGCTTCACTATTATAAACCATAAAGTTTCGTTTTAGCAAGTCCTGATAATTAGGACTACTCGACCAGCGATCAATTTCTCTGGCCCGCAAGACCGGAAGGGGATGGGTTAATTGGGCGGTTTGAGCTTGTTGAAGCAGTTCTCCCAATTCTGTGCGACTAATTTGATCATACGTCCGGGCTTGGGCAACAAAGGCATCTAAATTCAGTTGCGAAGCTAAACTGGGAGAACCCCCCGACAGTTTCATCAATACCGACATCACGACTCTTGGATCTTGAGTTGCTAATAGGGCTGCGCGATCGCAAGTAAACTCAGCACAGCGTAACCATTCCATTAACTGCGCTTGTAACCCCTGAGCTAAAATTGTTCCCCAAGGCGACAATTGATTCGCCGCTAAGACCACTAAATTCGCTAAGGTTAAATATACCCCATGTTCGCATTTTAAATGTCCTAACTCATGGGCAATTACCGCTTGAATTTCTTCCGAGGTTAATAACTCAATTAACGAGGTATGAATAACAATAAACGGTTGTTTTCCCCGCATTGCAAAAGTATAAGCATTGGGAACCGGATGTTGACGAATATAAAGTTGAGGCGGTTCTAAATCTAAAGTTTTGCAAGCGGCTAATAATAATTGATGAAGAGCAGGTAATTGTTGATCACTAACTAAAATACTAGACGCAATATTTTCTAAATAAAAAAACTGTTCCCCGACACCGCCTAAAATTTGCCGGACTAATAAATCTAAACCGGGCAATTGTTTCAAAGCATTGGTCGCTTGTAAATCCAACGGATGACGAAAATGATCGGCTCGGAGTCCTATTAAAGGGGTCGTTGAAAACGTCATAGCTACATACAGATTAAAGTCAAACTATAACAAATTCTAACGTCTGCCTGATCAAAATTGGGTGGGTTGTGAGTTGTAATTAACCCTAAAACGCACCCTAAACAACTCACAACAAACACTCCATTTTTGAGAATAAGCGACTGTCTGCTAACAGATCAGTTGCTTATTCCTTTTCTATTAGCGCATGATCAATACGCTGGAGTTTGGCTCCTAATTGTCGGAGTTTAGCTTCCAATTGTTCATAACCCCGATCCAAATGTTTTAACTCCTGAATGGTGGTTTCTCCCTCCGCCGCTAAAGCCGCTAGGACTAAAGCCGCAGAAGCGCGTAAGTCGGTTGCTGTTACAGGTGCGCCCGATAAGAACGGAACTCCTCGGACTAAGGCAGTCGTTCCTTTAACCCGAATATCTGCACCCATGCGGCTGAGTTCAGGAACATGACCAAACCGATTTTCAAACACTGTTTCGCTGATCAAGCTATTGCCTTCACACAGCGTTAACAGAGCCATGAAGGGGGCTTGCATATCCGTAGGGAATCCCGGATAGGGTAGGGTTTCAATGTCTGTTGCCGTTAAATTCTCCACAGGGAGAATGCGTAAATGGTTTGACCCTTCCATCTGGAATTTGACCCCAATGGCTTTGAGTTTAGCCAGTACCGGAGTCAAATGTTCTGGAATAATGGGAGATAAACTAATTTCAGAGCGGGTGATGGCTCCTGCTATTAAAAAAGTTCCGGCTTCTATTCGATCAGGAATAATCGAATAATCGGCTGAATGCAGACTAGGAACCCCAGAAATCACAATGGTTTTAGTTCCAGCCCCCTGAATTTTTGCTCCCATCGCACAACAGAAGTTGGCTAAATCGATCACTTCCGGTTCTTGGGCTGCATTTTCGAGGATGGTTTCTCCCTCAGCGAGGGTTGCTGCCATCATCAAAGTTTCCGTTGCTCCTACACTGGGATAATCCAGATAAATGCGAGTACCTTTGAGTCGGGGGTTAGATCCCTTAACGTGAGCATGAACAATGCCATGATCAATATGAACTTCAGCCCCTAACGCTTGCAGTCCCCGAACATGAAGATCGACAGGTCTAGCTCCAATGGCACAACCTCCCGGTAAGGGAACTCTGGCTACCCCTAAACGAGCGAGTATCGGCCCAATGGCAAAGAAACTAGCCCGGAGTTGGCTGACGAGTTCATAGGGAGCTTGTGATTCTGATAGTTGACCCGCTTTAATATCGAGAACATCACCCTGGCGGTCGATTTTAACCCCTAGCGCCGTGAGAATTTCACTCATGCGGTTGACATCAACCAAGGAGGGAACGTTACGAAGCCGACAATCTTCAGAACACAGCAATGCACCGGCCATTAAAACTAAAGCGGAATTTTTAGCCCCGCTAATCGAAACATGACCCTGTAGGGGTTGATGCCCCCAAATTTTGAGAACGGACTGGTTAGGGTTGGACGCAGTAGCGAGCTTTGATGAACGTATAGCGAGTGTAATGGGCCTATCCTCCAAAAATGGGTTGTACGTTAACATTCGTTAATTTTTTGTTCTGATTCTACCGAAAAGATTCCAGATGTCTAGGGGTAAACAGTCGTTAATTAGTGATCTATTAGCTGGAATCACTCTGAGGGAGGGGTTTTATCCGAATATTAATCTTGGAATACCCAATTTAGAAATAATCACGGATATTTAAAGATTGGGCTGTAAGTCCCCCCCTGAATTTTATACTTAGATTAGAAACTCCCAGCAAAATTATCCTCTAAATTAGAATACAAAGGTTGAAAGATAGCGCAGTCAGACGAAGGAGAAATAATTGATGATGCAAATTGGGATTCCGAAAGAAATTAAAGATCAGGAATTTCGGGTGGGATTGAGTCCCGGTAGTGTGCGAGTCTGCTGTGAACGAGGTCATCAAGTTTTTGTGGAAACGGGTGCAGGGAATGGTGCTGGATTTACCGATGAGGATTATATACGAGCGGGAGCCATAATCGTGGAATCTCCGGCTGATGCTTGGTGTCGCGAACTGGTGGTGAAAGTTAAAGAACCTTTGCCCTCAGAATATGAGTGCATTCAAAAAGGGCAACTGCTGTTTACTTATCTGCATTTGGCGGCAGATCGGGAACTAACGGAACAGTTAATTCATAAGGGTGTTCATGCGATCGCCTATGAAACGGTAGAACTTCCTGATGGTCGCTTGCCTTTACTAACCCCCATGAGTATTATCGCGGGACGGTTATCGATTCAGTTTGGGGCTCGTTTTTTAGAACGACAACAGGGAGGACGAGGGGTTTTATTAGGGGGAATTCCTGGGGTAAAAGCGGCCACTGTTGTAATTTTAGGGGGAGGTGTAGTTGGCACAGAAGCGGCTAGGGTTGCCCTCGGTATGGGGGCTAAAGTGCAAATTTTAGATGTGAATGTGGAGCGATTAGCGTATTTGGAAACGGTGTTTGGATCGAGTGTGGAATTACTCTACAGTCATTTATCCCAAATTGAAGAAAGTGTTCCCCAAGCAGATTTATTAATTGGTGCGGTTTTAATCTTAGGAAAACGCGCCCCAAAATTAGTTTCTCGTGAGTTAGTCGCTCAAATGCGTCCCGGTTCTGTCATTGTGGATGTCGCCGTAGATCAAGGAGGGTGTATTGAAACTTTACGGCCAACGTCTCACAGCCATCCGACTTATATTGAAGAAAAGGTGGTACATTATGGCGTTCCCAATATGCCCGGTGCTGTGCCTTGGACAGCGACCCAAGCTCTAAATAATAGTACCTTACCTTATGTTCTTCAGTTAGCAGATCGGGGACTCAAAGCATTAGAATTAAACCCGGTTTTAGCCAAAGGTTTAAATGTGGAAAATCACCATTTAGTCCATCCGGCTGTTCGGGAAGTTTTTCCTGATTTAGTTTAAAAAAATTACGAATTACGAATTACGAATTACGAAGGGGGAATAGAAAAAACATCAAAAAAGAGCCGAATTAACGGGAAATTCCGACTTGTTTTAAAACCGTTAAAGGGTGATAGGATTTAAGCCATTGTAGTTGTTGGGAATTTCTGACTAATAATCCTCCCGCAAACCCTAAAGAATTAATCGAAATTCCCTCAAATTCTTCTTGAGATCGAGGAACAATCATCATCCAATTTCGGGTAGCTAATAAATTATAAGCTCCTGATTGAAAAAGATGATCATCAACGGATAAACCCACGGCTGATAATAAAGCAAAGTATAATTCCAAGGTGAAAATAGCAGCTTCTAATGGGGTATGAATCCAATTGGGATTAAAAGAGGCGATCGCATGAACAAAAGGGAATTCAGGAATGATACCAATAGAATTTTGAAATTGTACAGAAGCGATCGCAGGTTGAATGGGAAGATTTAAGCCATCGGGAACTAAGGGAAAAGGAACTAATTGTAGATGTTTATGGCGTTGACTTGCTCCCGCTAATTTACCCCCATTATAAAATATTAATCCATCAATTTCTGCTAAACCCATCCACATCGCTGCAAAATCGGCTTGAGTTAGCCAAGTTTCTTGTTCTTCAAATTCGCGGGTTACAATTAATAAATGATGCTCAACTACATTGAATTTATTCAGTAAACATAAATGAGTTTTCGATAAATCAGCAACAAATAAATCTTTTTCATAAGGAAGAAAAGGGTTAAACTCTTTCCCCGATTTCTCTATCTTTTTTTGCTGTTTCTTCGCTTTTTCCTTACGCGCTAAGTTAGCTAAAATTCTAACTAAAAAGCGAATATCCCCCTCTTCAATAAAATCATAATCTGTTGCAATTGATTGAAGAGCGCCACAATTGAGAGCATATTCAGTTTGAGTAATAATCCGTTGCCATAATGTACCCAATGGCAAGATTGAGGTTGCTGCTGTCTCTGTTGTCATTTTAATCTAAATTGGAATTGAGGTCTTCTTCCTATCTTAAATTAATTCAGGACTATATTATCAATTTAGATAATCTCACCCCCTTCTTCCTATGAGTCGGGGGTTGAAGCAAAGATCAAAAAAATCTAAAATTCCAATTTTGAGTTATCCACAAGAACGGGACACTTTAGTTTTTAATAACTCATTTAAACTGGGGTCTTGAACCTGAATTGAGGAAGATTCCATCAGAGCATCTGACCATAACTGATGTTCTACAAAATATTGAATCCGAGCTAAAGTAATTGCTTCTGCGGGGGCTTTTTGTTGATGCAGTTGCGTTTCTAATTCTTCTAAATCCTGCTGAATTTTCTGGTGTTGATGGGTTTCTATAACTTTAAAAGTTAAAGAGTCACGGGGAAAATCACTGACATCAGGATTAGAGATATCATAAAGTGATAATTGATAGGTTTCTCCAGGTTGAAGCGGTTCTCCCGTATAGGAAATACTTTGCTTAGAATCCGAAATATTTTGACTCCAAATTAAAGTCCCATTGTCATCAGAATGCAGTTCTACATATTCAATATTTCCTCGCCAAATAAAAGTGGGTTTGTCACTCCAAATTTCACTATCAACTTGATGATTATTAGGTTGGGTTAGAGGAACAATTGTACAAATTTCATTTCCCCGTGACCCCCCAGGAGAATAGACAGGCGGTTCATGATTAGTCGTTGAAGAATCATGATTAGCAAGCTGATACAATTCTTCTCCAGAATGGGAACTTTTTTTAAATTCTAAAGGATAAAAACTGGGTTCACTCAGTGCAGGAGGAATAACCGAAAATCCTATTATGCTGACCAGGGTTGTGCATCTCCAAAGAGAACGCACAAAGTTGAACTTAGCCATAAAATTTCCTTTCCACAAATGTCAGAAAAATATACATCCAAAACATCAAAGTTGGTAACACCCAAGGAAGCAGAAGTTCCCCTGTAATATAAACCTGTACACTCCCTAATCCATATATTCCTGTTAATCCCAAAAACACCAGGATATACTTTATTTTTTGAGGACGAACTGTTGCTAAGGATAAAGTCGCTCCTTTTCCGAATAAAGCGGCAATTAAAATCAGCAAAAGGTCAGGAATGGGAATCACAAATCGTTGCTGAATAAAGTGATGAGTCATGTAAGCATGAACTTCACCTCCCGGTAAGACTTGGCGATAATTGCGTGGTGTTTCCTGAGAATACCAATAATTTAATGCCATAGGTAAAGGAAAATTATCCTGACCTTCTGTTGCAATTCCGGCTTCACCATATCCCCCTGGTGCAATTAGAACGACAAAGGGAGTAGAAAGTTTCAAGGTAGACTCTGGAGACTCAAATAATTGCCAAGCGGGAAGACTTTGATACACTTGTTTTGGGGGAATTGAAAAATCAATCAGGGGATGAAACCACCATTGCTTTAATAAATATGCCCAATTTGTGATCGGTTGTAAACGTGCTTTTGATGAAAATAACCTTTGATAATCTGTTCCGGTACTATCAATTAAATAGGCTTTTAAATGGGATAGCCAATCAACGGATGAGTTAAGTTGAGGGGAAGGAGGTTCAAGTTCTTGAACGTTTAATTGATACGCTAAAGCTAATAAATAAGCGAAGGGTAAAGGTTGTTGTCGAGAGTCAGGAAGGGGCAGTAAGGTGGTATAGAGGGGAGGATAACCTAATATTCTTAAATCCCCTTGTAAGCTCCAATTAGGACTCGCTAATTCGGGTAAGGTTTCAAACCATCCTCCGGTGGGATTTTTACTGGTTCCAAATATTAACCAAGTTTGATGATTTTGAACTGCATTTTGTAAAGATTGGGATAAAATGGGATCGTTTTGAGGTTGATGACGATCTAATAAATAATCAATGCCAATTATTTGCAGATTAAGTTGAATTAACTGATTAATAATCTCAGCTAAATAACTTCGATCCATCGGTCTTGGATTAGAAATTTTAGCTTTTAGAATAGATTTTTCATCAATTAAAATTAATAGAACGGGGGGAGAGGATTGAGTTGGAATTTGATGAGTTAAATTTCGATAAATAGCTTGAATCAAAATTCGTCGTTCTAATAAAAAATTTTGAATCGGAGTTTGCCAAGCGATAACTAATAAGGTTGTCAGGGCAAAGACTTCTTTTTTTGTCGGAAACCATCGTTTTAATCGTTGTTTCCAACTTAAGGCTTGTAATTTAAACGGAGGAGCGTGGGGATGGCGAAATAAGGACGGAATTAAATAGGCACTGGGATAGGTTAAATGTTTTTCTAATTTAAGGAATTGACAAGCGGATAATAAGGCATCATGAACATCATGATATTCCGTTAAGCTGCGAATAAATCGTAATAAAAATTCTTGAGCCACTTGATTATGGATAGGTTCTCGCATAATCGCCACTTGATTTAATCCTAAATCAATCAAGGTATTCGCTAAACTTAAGCCATTACAAGAATTAAATAAAGCAAATTGTAAGCCTCGTTGTTTGGCAACAGTTAAGGGTTGAATCAGTTCGGATAAGGACAACGAAACTGAGGGCGCAATCCCTAATTCTCCTCCGGTTAATTCCGTTTCATTACTATGACCAGCAAACAGTAAAATATCCCAACCTTTTTGATCTTGAATGGCTTTAACAACTGCGAGTTTAACCTCCATTACAGTTTGTTGAGGTTGCCAACCGACAAACTGAATTTCTGCAATTGGAGCGAGCGCTCGCACCGCTTCTTTATCAGCTTGAAAATTTAATCCCGTTTCATCTCCTAAAATTACTAATACCCTAACTTTGTTGCGGGTTGGTCGGTGTTCGGAAGTCGTTGTAACCTGACGAATATTAATCGGTTGACGAACAATTCTAATTTTTCCAGTCGCCGCAAATTCTGTACCAATTTCCCACGCTTCCCAAGGAAGTCGAGCCACATCTATCGGGTCAGTGGTGAGAAACACATCAATATCTAATCCAACGCCGGGATGACGGGGTAAAGTTTCTAAATTCTGCTTTGATGTCGCTTTAGCCAGAGTTGCTCGAATTTCATATAATTCTTCATGTCTTAACCAGCGATGAAATTCATATAATAATTTTGCTTCTGCTTGAACTAATTTAGCGTGCCAATCTGTTTGGTTTTGGGTAAGTTTTCCGGTCGCTTCCACTCGACCCCGCAGGGCTTTCTGATAAAAACTTAGATAAATATATTGCCATTCTTGATACAGTTGAGTTAATCGTTCAGGATAGGGAAGGGTGACTCCCAAATTTTGCCCTTTTCCCCAAGATAATTGAAATAAGCA
The DNA here is from genome assembly GCF_015207485.1 of Planktothrix mougeotii LEGE 06226. NCBI lineage: Bacteria > Bacillati > Cyanobacteriota > Cyanophyceae > Oscillatoriales > Microcoleaceae > Planktothrix > Planktothrix mougeotii. The sequence continues at coordinate 4,676 of NZ_JADEWU010000005.1, read as the reverse complement.
AACCTGCTCAACTCGTTGAACTTTGAGATAAAAAGGGGAAACAATGGCATTCATATTTAGGTTTTTAATCTTAATTGAAACTAAATTCAAAAGGCGGTAATGTTTCTGTTATATCTTCCCTTAAACTCACTGTCACCACAAATTTTTCTTGACAAGTTCCGACCACACGAGTAAATAAATAAGAACACTGATCTTCCCGACTTAAATCTTGTTCAACTAAAATTCCGGTGGCGTCACTGACTCGTAATTTCACACCCACTGGTAAATCCGTTCCTGTAGGTAAACCTAATATTAATAATAGCGTCCATTCGGGTTCAATTTCCCATTCTAATGGCCAAGTTAAAGCATATAATCGTAGAGAACGTCCTCCTAAACCTAAATCTCGATAAGCACCTTTGGCTTGGGGAGAAATTTCGACGCCATTTTCTTGGAGTTGTTTGACTAAACTGGAAATTTCAGTTCCGTCACGCAAGGCGGTTTCTGGAGAAAAATTGGGAATAAAAACCCAGGATAAAGCTGTTGATATTGTGTCTAATTCCGGGTTAAACCATCGCGCTAAATTGAGCGCAGGTTGTGTTAATAAGTCAAATAAATCTGTTAAATAAGCAACCGGATTTTGAGGAGATTGAGAAATCGGTTGTACCGATAAACTCACTTGATTTTGTACTTCATAAATCCACCGCAGTAATTCAGGATAACTGAAAAGAATCTTTCCCTGTTCCCAAGTTAAAATTTGCCACAATTCAGGAAAAATACCGGGTTCTGAGGATTGGAGTTGGGAAAGTTTGCTAATTAATTCTTCTCGAATTTGAGATAATAGTATTGCAGGATTTGGAATTTCTGGTAAAGGAATTGCAGACACTTCTAAACAGCGTAAAAATAATAAAAATTGATCAGGTTCTATGTTAAACCAAGATAAGGGAACAGAATATGTCCAATCTGCTTTGGGTTCTAAATCAATCTGTGTTATATGGGTTTGAAAATCGGAATAGGAAATAAACCCATAAATTGAGGTTGTTTCTAATTCTTCTTGAACTTCAATTAAAATATAATAATGCGCCCTATATTCTGGTAATTCAAATATAGCCCTAGGTAAAATAATAGTATCCGTCCTAGAATTTCCCAAGGCGACTAAGCAGATTTTAAATTGATTAACAGCTAAGTGGCAAACAGCTTCAATAAAATAAGCTAATTCAGGTTTTTCTAACGAAGGATGCTCTAAATTAAATACCAGTTCTGATGAACGCTGTTCTAACCAATTCTGAAACCCAAATAAGGCTAGAGAATTGAGATAGGTTTGCCATTGTTTTCGATCATTGAGAATAGAACGGCAATAATCTAAGGATTGATCAATTTGTTCAGAAGATAAGGGTAAGGCTTCAGGATTAAGCGGTTCAAACTCAAACAAAACTTCTGATTCATCTAAGAAAGAAGTAAACATTATTAATAGCTCCGTCGGGAATTTTTAGATAATAAAGAAATCATGGACTGTATCAAGTTGGGACTTTTTTCTCTTAAATCTAAATAGTAGCAAACGCCTTTAAAAAAGGGACTATCTAGGGGACGATTTTGAGCAATATAGGAATCAGATTCAGCTTGTTTAAACAGGGTTTCCAATTCTCCATCTAAGGCTAATTCAATTTGTTTTTCCCACTGTTCTAACTCTTGGGAAAGATGCTCAGGTTTGGTATACTCTAAAATGCGATCGCGTAACTGCAATAATAAATGATGTCTGACATCAGCGCGAAAGGCTTTAAGCTTTAATAAACGAGTTACTTGATACTGAGCTTTTAATCCTAATGTAGCTGCAATTTCGCTCATAGATTGACCCTGACAATGAAACAGATAAAGTGCGGTTAAAAATTGTTCCGTTTTTTCTCCACCTCGCTTTTGGCAAGTTGTTAACCAGGTTTCTAAAACTTGAGCAATACTGCTATTTAAACACATCAAAAACTGTTTTTCATACCAGTTTAAAAACTCCTGTTTTTTGATGTCTTCCTCATCGTTTTCTAACGCTTCAGGGCTAGGAATTTGTTCAATAATAGAATCAGAATCATCAATAGAAATAAAGGATTGGTTGGGTAACTTTCCTCCGCGAATATAGGTACGATATTGGCGTAATTGAGTTGCTAGATTTTGTAATTTCAGGGCGACGGCTTTAGGAGAAATCCTCTGTTGAATTAAGGTTTCTAACCGTTGAGCAATTTGTTGATATTGTTGGGCCGTTGGCGGTTGACAGCGTTTTTTAGCTCCGGCTTGGCGTTGTTGTAAACGTTGGCTACGGTAAACGCTATGGTAGCAAGCTAAAAGCTGTAATCGCTGTTCAACTTCCAGGGACGTTAATTGATAAAACTGGGTTAAAATTTTTTCCAGTTGTTGAGGATGGGTATCATTTAAAATTGCCCAATCACTCACGAGATACACCCCATGCTCTAGTAAAAACTTATTGATTTCACTATTAAATTTAACTCGTCGATTTGTCCAAGTTGCCAAACTACTTTGCTGAGGATCAAAGGTTTGTAAAATTTCCCGTGCAAAGGATTGATAAGGGGTTTTTGTTTGTCCTAAATGGCGCTGACGATTAATTCCTTCTTCATCCAAAACAAAGGGGAATAAGTCTTGACCCCTAAAACCATGATAGGTTCCAAATTGTTGAGCTAACTGAAGGCAAACCTGTTCAATTTCCCAAGAAATAAAGCATAAAAGACAACATTCTGCATTTTGGCTATTGATATTATTCCCTTGAGAATTAGCATCACGAAGCCATTGTACTAATTGCTTCTGAATGGGCACATCGGGAACATCCGCCTCGGCGATGAATTCTGGAAAAGCGCTCTCAAAAAAGGCTTTGGCTGCTGCTATTTCCGACCGTTTTTGTCGGCCAGAACTTTCGAGTTTAACCAGTGTCCAATACTTTAATGCTTTACTCATGGGTTAGGAACAGAGGAAGTCGGTATCTTGTTGAATTCGGCTTATGAATCCCAAGCAACCAACAACTCCAACAAGTGATTTAGGACAGAGGGGTAAGGTGATCTCACCCCTCAAGTTTACTTATCTCTGAAGTGATTAAACTTATGCAAGCTCAAACAGAATTAGAGTCCCAAAGAATTTGATATTTTAGGAGTTGGGGTGATTTTAACTTTGGGTTTCCAATCATATTCCATGTATTGAGCGGTTTTTAAAGCTTTGTCATCCCCTAAAAGTTTAGCAATCACATAAAGAGACACATCAATTCCCGCCGAAATTCCAGCCGCTGTGATAATTTTGCCATTATCAACATATCGTTGATTGTCTACAATAGTAGTCTGGGGAGCAAGCACTTTTAATTGCTCTAAAGCTTGATGATGAGTCGTCGCAACTAACCCATCTAATAAACCGACTTTAGCTAACAGTAAAGCTCCCGTACAGACTGATACAATTAAATCAGCATGATGTCCTTTAGATTGAATCCAAGCTAAAATTTGAAGTTGATTCATTGCAGCCTTTGTGCCAATTCCACCCGGTATAAAAATTACATCAGGGACGGGACTATCTAATAAGGTGAAATCAGGATTAATACTTAAGCCATTATGGGATTGAAGGGAGTTTAAGGTTTCTGCCACTAGATAAACATTAAAGGGTTTATCTTCGTTAATTTCTGAGGTAATAGAAAAGATCTCATAGGGGGCAGCGAAATCCAGAATTTCAACGTCATTAAACATTAAAATAGCAACATTTTTTTGAGTCATTAGTTCAGTAATCCTAAACAACAAGGATAAGGGGTTAAAATATGGTGAAAAAGCGTTTTGGGTTCCAGAATCTTATTCTAGCGATTACAATCATTTTAGGCGTTACGCTGGGTTGGAATAGTTTGACCTTAGCACAAGGTTCAGCCACTCAGCTTGAATATCGCATGAGTCGATTAGAAGCACAAGTCTCTCAACTCGCAGGACAGATTAATAGTTTGCGATATCAAAGCTCAGGAACAACAGTGATTCAGGTTGAGCCGGATGCAACCAGTCCTCCACCTCAACCAGAAAATCGTTTCCTTTCGGGTGATCCGATGTTTGATCGGTTAGCCACCTTAGTTATAGAAACAAAACAAGATGTGCAACAACTTCAACAACAAATCGCGGATTTAAAAGCGCGAATAGACACCCAATAATTAACGGTTAAACGGTTGAGGAGATGTGACTGTAGCGGAATGTCAAATATCCTGAAATCATAGTGCTGCTCGATGATCTGAGAAGTTGAAATTTATTCTCCTCATCTTAGAAGATTGATCAAGAGCAGCACAATCTTTAAAAGTGGATGATGTTAAAACTATACAATGATGCCGAAATAGTAAGCGGCAACTAAAAAGTTAATCCCTAACAGAAGCAGTGCCCAAAACACACGAAAGGTATAAGGGCCACCGGATTTTTGAGTTTTGCTGGTCATAGGTTTGGTTCCTAAAATACGTTGATTTTATTAAAACACAGAAGCAGACGGTTTCAACGAATCAAAGATCGGCAGTTGAAAAGCAGGAATTAATACTCAATCCTCAGTCCCGATTGTGATCTATTCACCAACTTATTGCGTTTTGCGTGATCCCCGCTTCTATTAAAAGTTATAACAGCAGTCTGAAGATCGAGGTAAGCCCTTAATCATTCCCATCTCCCCATCTCCCCATCTCCCCATCTCCCCGTCCCCCCATC